>JAKDLE010000385.1 GCA_030453005.1 Pseudonocardia sp.
ACCGGGCTCGGCTCGACCGGTCCGAGATAGAACCGGGCCCGGTCGATCTGTCCGTCGCGGCTCGTCATGATGACCGGACCGCACAGCAGGACGGGAGCACCCGGCGAGTCCGTCGCCGTCATTTCCCACTCCGACCAGATCTCGGGGCCGGCGACGGCGTGCCGGAGCACCCGCGCATGCACGCCGGGCAACCGGCCGAAGATGGCGGCCCAGTTCGCGGCGACGGTGTCGGACCCGACGAAGCCCTCGGCGGGCCGATGGGGAACCTCGGCGCGGTAGTCATTGGTGAAGCAGCTCGCGACCCGCTGTGGATCGTGGGAGTTGATGGCGTCGCGCAGTCGATCGACGGGTTCGGGGGCGGGCATGGTGACTCGGTCTCCCTCAGGGCTGCTCGTCCTGATCCGGTCGGCCAGGCGTGTGGTGCGCAGTGCACACCGTGCCGTCACGGCACGGTCAAGCCGGACGTGACCTGAACCACCCGAATGCGTCGTCGGCTTGCGTGTGCCGCGGCGGCACCGCCTTTCCTCTCCTCGCAGTGGCACACCACCACCCGAGGGAGAACGAGATGAGAACCAGCCCGGCGCTCTGGTTGCTGTCCTACGGGCTGTCGTTGCTCGGCGCCGGGATCGGGGCGGCCGTGCTGCCGTTGCTGGTCCTGCAGCGCACCGGCGACGTCCTCGCCGCCGGTATCCTCGTGACGGTGACGACCGCGGTCTCGGCCGCAGCGGGCCTGGTGTCCGGGCTGGTGGTGGACCGGATCGACCGGCGCACCGTGGCCGTCGTCTCCGGGTTGCTCGGTGCGTCCGCGACCGCGGCCCTGGCCGTCGTCGACGTCCTGTGGGGCCTGGACATGACCTGGTTCCTGGTCCTCGGGGTGATCGGCGCGGTCGTCCGGCTGCCCGGCATGACGGCCCAGGAGACGCTGTTGCCGGTCCTCGCCCGGCTCGGTGACCCGCGCCCGGGCCGACTCGACCGGCTCGTCGCGGCCCGGGAGAACGTCGGCAACGTGTTGTTGCTGGTGGGCCCGGGGGTCGGGGGCCTGCTCGTCGCGCTGCTCGGTCCGGCGTCGTCGGTGCTGCTGGTGACGGCGTCGACGAGTCTGCTCGCTGCGCTGGTCACCGTCGTGATCGACCCGCGGGCGGGGGTCGTGGTGCGCGAGTCCGCACCGGCGAAGGGTGCGGTCCGTCGCGCTGTCGGCGATCTGGTGGTGGCGTGGCGGTTCCTGGCCCGCACCCGGCTGGTGCTCGGTGCGACGCGGGGGGCCGCGGTGCGCGGCGCCGGGCGGGCCTCGGTGCAGACCACCCTGATGCCCGCCTACTTCGTCGCCGCGGACCTGGCCGCGCTGACCGGGCTGACGCTGAGCGCGCTCGCCGCCGGCAGCATCGCCGGTTCCGCGCTCTACGCCGTGCTGATGGGGCGGGTGTCGCGGCGCACCTGGTTCGTCGTGGGCATGGTCGGGTTCGGGATCGGTTTCGCGCTGCTCGGCAGCCTCGCCGCCCCGTGGGTGGTGCTCGCCGCGGCCGCGCTGGTCGGTCTCACTAACGCGCCGGTGTCCGCCGTCCTCGGTGTCCTGATCATCGAGGCGACGCCGGACGCGATGCGCGGCCGGGTGCTGGGCGCCCAGAACACCCTGTTGCTCGCCGCGCCCGCGCTGACCAGCGCTCCGATCGCGGCCGTCGCCGCGACGGCCGGGCTCGGCACGGCCGGTGCGCTGCTGGCCGCCGCGGCCGCGGTCACCGCGCTGCTCGCGCTGCTCGCGCCCGCCTTCCGCGACCTCGACGCCGTGCGGGTCGACGAGCCGACAGTGTCCCGCGCCCCGACCGCCGCGCCGTGAGCTCGCTGCCGGTGGTGGCTCCGGCGACACGGCTCGAAGCGTCGGTTCCGCAGGCGGCACTCGGGCGGGAACGACGTCACGGGCCGGTCTCGGTGCGCCCGCGCTGGATGGCTGCGTCGACGGCGGCGCCGATGCGGCGCAACGTGGCCAGCTCGTGGGGTTCGAGCTCGTCGATCAGGTACTCGCGGACCGCGGCGACGTGGCCCGGCGCCGCCTCGGCGACCGCCTGGTGGCCTGCGTCGGTCAACGTCGTGTTGGTGCGTCGGCCGGAGCCGGGGACCCGGGCTCGCGTCAGCATCCCGCGCTTCTCCAGACGTCCGACCACGTGCGACAACCGGGACAGCGACGCCGAGGTCCGCGCGGCCAGGTCGCTCATCTGCAGCGTGCGACCCGGCTGCTCGGACAGGACCGAGAGCACCACGTACTCGAAGAAGGTCAGCTCGGTCTCGCGCCGCATCCGCGCGTCCAGGGCGGCCGGCAGACTGATCATGATCGCGGAGTTGGCCAGCCACGCCTCTCGCTCGTCGGGACTGAGCCACCGCGTCTTCGCAACCGGCCCCGCGTGCTTCCCCGCTCTCACCATGAGTCGATCCTAATCCGACTTGTTGACACTTCAAGTCGGTAGGCGTACATGTTGAAACGTCAAGTTCGAAGCGCGAGTCGATCCGGAAGGACCATCGGATGCACAGCACGTCACTGGGAGGCCTGACGGTCTCGCGCATCGGCCTCGGGGTCATGGGGATGTCGGCGTTCTACACCGGCGCCGGCCGTGACGCCGCCGAGTCGATCCGCACCATCCACCGCGCGGTCGACCTCGGCGTCTCGCACCTGGACACCGCCGAGGTGTACGGGCCGTTCCTCAACGAGGAACTGGTGGGGCGCGCGGTGCGCGGCCGCCGCGACCAGGTCGTCCTCGCCACCAAGTTCGGCCTCGTATCGCACACCGGCCGACGCGGCCCGGACAGCACCCCCGCCAGCATCCGGGCCGCCGTGGACGGGTCGCTGCTGCGGCTCGGGACCGACCACATCGACCTATACCACCAGCACCGGGTCGACCCCGACACGCCCATCGAGGAGACCGTCGGCGCGTTGAGCGAGCTGGTGACCGCGGGCAAGGTACGCCACATCGGGCTGTCCGAGGCGGGCGCGGGCACGATCCGCCGGGCGCACGCCGTGCATCCGTTGGCCGCCGTCCAGACCGAGTACTCACTGTGGACCCGCGACCTCGAGACCGAGGTGCTGCCCGCCCTGCGTGAGCTGGGGATCGGGTTGGTCCCCTACGCGCCGCTGGGGCACGGCTTCCTCACGGGTGACATCCGTTCCCTCGACGGCCTCGACGCCACCGACTGGCGCCGGACCAACCCCCGGTTCACCGGCGACAACCTCACGCGCAACCTGCGCATCGTCGACGAGGTGCGCGAGGTCGCCGGCGAGGTGGGTGCCACGCCGGCGCAGGTCGCACTGGCCTGGCTGCTGGCCCAAGGCGAGGGCATCGCACCCATCCCGGGAACCCGGCGCATCGACCGGCTCGAGGAGAACAGCGCCGCGGACGACATCCGGCTCACCGCCGATCAGATCGCCCGCCTGAACGCGCTGACACCGGCGTCCGGGGATCGCCACACCGAGGCCGACATGGCGACCGTCGACCGCTGAGTACACCACGGATCGGCGCGGACCCTCCGACCCGATACCCGACAAACGAATGGAGCGCTACACCATGACGAGCAAGGTGATCCGCGTCGGCATCATCGGTGCGGACACGAGGGCGAGCTGGGCGGGAGCATCCCACGTGCCCGCGCTGGCGGCACAGCCGCAGCTGACGTTGACGGCCGTGGCGACCCGGCGCGCAGAGAGCGCCCGCAGCGCGGCCGAGGCCTTCGGCGCCCAGCGGTGGTTCGCCGATCCGCACGAGCTCGTCCGGGATCCGTCGATCGACGTCGTCACCGTGGCGGTCAAGGTCCCGGCCCACCGCGATCTCGTGCTGGCCGCCCTCGCGGCGAACAAGGCCGTCTACTCGGAGTCGCCGCTGGGCGCGACCGTCGCGGAGACCGAGGAGATGGCCGGTGCGGTCGGCTCGCTGCACACGGCGATCGGCCTGCAGGGCCGGCACAACCCGTCGGTGCGGCGCGCGGCGGAGATCATCGCGGGAGACCGGCTCGGGCGGGTGCTGTCGGCGCGGGTCACCGCGACGACGTTCGGGAACGGCCCGGAGTCGGTGAGCGCCTACGAGTACTTCGACAAGGCCGTGGCCGGAGCCGGTCTCCTGACGATCGCAGCGGCCCACGTCCTGGACGTGGTCGAGGCGGTCCTCGGCGACATCACCGAGATCGACGCGCGCACCGAGCTCCTGTGGCCGGAGGTGAAGCTGGCCGATACCGACCTG
>JAKDLE010000386.1 GCA_030453005.1 Pseudonocardia sp.
CCCCCCCCCCCCCCGGGCCCCCCCCCCTGTCGTCCGGGGGCGGCGGCCCCCCCCCCGGCCCGGGCGGCTCGCGGCGATCACGCCGGGTCGAGGTAGCCCTCCCACGCCTCGATCGTGACCGCGAGGCCGGCGTCGGCGCCCTCCCCCCACAGCTCACGGCCGTCGAACCGCACCGAGTAGAGCCACTGGGGTGCCTCCCCCGCGCCGTGCGCGCTGCTGTCGGGCAGGACGTGCGCGCCGTGCACCCGCGCCACGACGCCCGCCTTGCCCCGGGCGTAGCGCGGCAGCCGGGTGTGCCCGCTGGGGTGGATGACGCGGGTGCGGACGCGGTCGCCCACGCCGAAGCTTGCGGGGGCTGCCACCGGGCGGTCGTAGGGGCTTCCCGCGGCGAGCACGGCCGGGACGCGCGCGGCGTCGAGCACCGGCACCGGCTCGCCCGGACGCAGCGACCGGCCCGCCGCGAGCTCGTCGGCACCGACCAGGCCGTGCTCGACGAGCAGCCGCTCCAACGCCGTGGCCCAGATCGCGTAGTAGCTCGACGTCAGGTAGACCCCCGGCGGGAGACTCTCGCGCGCGTGCCTGCTCGCGTCGATGCTCCAGCGGCCCGCCGCGCCCACCGCGAGCGTCAGGGCCAGGATGCGGCGCTCCCATTCGGCGTGGAAGTACTCGCCGTCGGACTCCGGCGCGACCGGCCCGAAGCCCATCATCCCGCCGAGGTCGGCCGCCCCGTTCACAGCGCCGCCTCGTCAAGCACAGCCCCGTTCACAGCAGAGCCGTCCCGATCATCGCGTCCCGGGTGACCAGCTCGGCGAGCGAGGACTCGTCGAGCCCCTCGGTGCCTGCCGGGCGCATCGGCACGACGAGGTAGCGCACCTCCGCGGTGGAGTCGTGCACCGTGACCCGCGTCCGCTCCGGGAGCGTGACGCCGAAGTCGGCCAGCACGCCGCGCGGGTCGAGCACCGCCCGCGAGCGGTAGGCGGGCGACTTGTACCAGGTGGGCGGCAGGCCGAGCACCGGCCACGGGTAGCAGGAGCACAGCGTGCAGACCACGAGGTGGTGCTCGTCGGGCGTGTTCTCGACGGCGACCATGTGCTCGCCCTGGCGCCCGCCGAAACCGAGCTCGGCGATCGCGGCGGTGGCGTCGGCACGCAGCCGTTCCCGGTAGTCCGGGTCGGTCCAGGACCGGGCGACGACCTGCGCGCCGTTGCGCGGCCCCACGTCGCGCTCGTAGGTGCTGATGATCCGATCCAGCGCGGCGGGCTGCACGTAGCCCTTCTCCACGAGGATCGACTCGAGTGCCTCCGTGCGCGCGGCGAGGCCGCCGTCCGCCGTACCGTCCGTCGCCATTCCCCGAGGATGCCACGGCACGGCGGGCGGAGATGATCACCCGTGCCCCGAAAGGTGACAATCGTTGCCGTTACGGTGACGTGGTGCGACCACCGAACGAGATCCTGCTCGCCGAGCGCGTCATCGCGCTGCGACACCGCCTCGAGGCCACCGACCTGACCCCGGGTGCCGTGGTGAACTCCGCCTTCGGCGAGCTGGTGACGATCTGCTGCCGCACCCCCGACGCCACCGCGACGGCCACGCTGCGTCACGTCACCGCGCACGCCCCGGCGATCCGGGCGATCTGCGCGACGGGTGAGACGGCGCTGGAGCACCACTGGTCACGCCGGATCGCCGCCGCCCCCGACCCGCGGGCCGAGCTTCGCCGGTTCCCCTACCTGGGCAACTACCGCGACCTCGTCCGCCTGGAGCTGGGCGCGCTCGCGGCGCTCGGGGTGCCCACGCCGCGGCGCGTGGTCGTCGCCGGGTCGGGCCCGCTGCCGCTCACCGGGCTGGTGCTCGCCGCCGACCACGGCGCGGAGGTCGTGCACGTCGACCGGGACGTCGCCTCCCGCCACGACGGGGACAAGGTCACCGCGGCGCTCGGGCTCGGCGACCGGGTCACCAGCCTGTGCGTCGACCTCGCGGAGCCCGACCCCGCCCTCGACGCCGCGGTCGCCCGGGCCGACGTCGTGGTGCTCGCCGCGATGGTCGGCGTCGACGGGCCGGGCAAGGCCGCGGTCAGCGCCCGGCTCGCCGCGGTGCTGCGGCCCGAGGCCCGGGTCGTCGTGCGGTCGGCGAACCGGCTGCGGACGCTGCTCTACCCGGCCGTCACACCCGCGGACCTGCCCGGGCTCACGGTCCTGCTGGAGGTGCACCCGGCCACCGACGTGGTCAACTCGGTGCTCGTCGCCCGTCCAGAGGAGACACCCGGCGAGGTCGCCCGGTGAGGGAGCCGGTCAGACGGTGAGCACCAGCTTGCCGGTGGTGCGGCCCAGCTCGCCCGCCCGGTGGGCGAGCGAGGCCCGCTCCAGCGGGAACGTCTCGGCCACGACCACCCGCAGCCGTCGCCGCCGCACCAGCGCGGCGAGCTCCTCGAGGCCGTCGCCGTCGGGTTCGACGAGCATGCCGGTGGCGCGCAGACCGCGCTCCCGGGCCGCGGCCATCGCGGCGGCCGCCGCCGCCGAGGGCAGACAGATCATCAGGCCGTCCGGGTGCAGGACGTCGAGCGAGCGGAGCGCGACGTCGCCGCCGAGCAGGTCGAAGACGACGTCGACCGGCTCCAGGACCTTCTCGAACTCCTCGCGGCGGTAGTCGATCGCCTCGTCGATGCCCAGGTCGGTGAGCAGGTCGTGCTTCGCCGAGGACGCCGTGCCGATGACGTGCGCGCCGCGCTCCTTCGCGATCTGCACGGCCAGGTGCCCGACGCCGCCCGCCGCCGCGTGCACGAGTACCCGCTGGCCGGGCTGCACGGCGGCGATGTCCACCAGGCACTGCCAGGCGGTGAGCCCGGCGAGCGGCAGCGCGGCCGCGGACGTCTCGTCCAGTCCCGCGGGCCGGTGCGCGAAGTGCCGCGACGGCGCCGTCACGAACTCGGCGTAGGCGCTCGCCGGGCGGGGGAACCACGGCATGCCGAACACCGTGTCGCCCACGGCGAAACGGGTGACGCCGGGGCCGACGGCGTCGACGGTGCCCGCGACGTCCCAGCCCACGGTGTAGGGCGGCGGACCGAGGACCCCGGCCATGCCCGAGCCCGCGCGGGTCTTCCAGTCGACCGCGTTGACCCCGGCCGCGGCGACCCGCACCCGGACCTCCGTGGGCAACGGCACGGGCACCGGCGCGGAGCCGATCTCGAGCACCTCGGGACCGCCCGTCGTCCACTGCGTGATCACGCGCATCGTCTCCACGGCGGATGCCTACCAGGCGGGGACGCGTCCCGCTCTACGAGAGCGGCGGCTGGTCCACCACCGTCGGCCGGGTGCGTTCCCAGTCCAGGAAGCGGTCGGTCTCGGCGAGGAACGCACCGGCGAGCCACAGGGCGACCACCGCGTCGTCGGTGAGGCCGAGCAGGCCCAGGAACACCTCGGGCACCAGGTCGACCGGCGACACGAGGTAGGCGATCGCCAGCGCGAACAACGCGAGCCGCCCGCGCCCGAGGTCGGCGTACCGGCCCGACACCGCGGCGGTCACCATCCGGGGCAGGGCCCGGAGCCGGTCGCCGACGCCGGGGCTGCGACTCTGCGTCCCGGCCCCCTGTGACACGGCCCGCCAGAGGGCGCGGAAGGCCGCGAGGCGGCGCGGTCCGAAGGTGGCCATGCCCGGGTCAACGACACAGGACACCATCACGTTCCCACGACACCGGCACGTTCCCCACACAGCGGGCCGGCTATCGTCTCCCCATCATGAGTCGCGTACGCATCCTGCTCGGCGCAGCCCTGTTCACCCTCCTCGCCGGGTGCGGCGGCTCGGTCGCCGACCGCGACCGACCCGTGGCGCAGGCACCGGAGCCGATGCCGCCCACGCCGTTCTGCGCGGCGGTCCAGTCGAGCGCGCAGGCGCAGGCTCCCCTCGACGTGCTGGCGGGCGGCGGCCGTCTCGCCCCCGAGCGGCTCGGCCCCACCGTCGACGAGATCCGCCGCAGCAACACCGAACTGCTCACCACCGCACCGCCCGAGATCCGGCCCGACGTGCAGACCTACGTCCGCGTGATCGAGCTGCAGCTCGACGCGTTGGTCGCGGCCGACGGCGACGGGGCCGCGCTCTCCCGTGACCCCGCGCTGGCGGCACAGGTCAACACCCCGGAGAACGCGGCGGCGGGCGACCGCGTGGGCGCCTTCGTCACCCGCACCTGCACCGCGCCGCTCGACGCCGAGGGCT
>JAKDLE010000017.1 GCA_030453005.1 Pseudonocardia sp.
CCCCCCCCCCCCCCCCCCCCCCCCCCCCCCCACCACTCTTGGCGATCATGACGAGGACGGTGCGGTGCCTGCCAGGGTCCGGGCCGCGAACCCGGCCAGCACCCGCCCGAGCCGCCCGCGCAGCACCGGCCGCACCCGGAAGCGCAGCCGCCTGCGCTCGGTGACCCTCGGCAGCCTCACCTACCGGATCGCGTAGACGATCGCGACGGCGGCGAGCAGACCCGGGATGATCGATGCCAGGATCGCGGTCCGCACGCCGACCGCCGACACCAGCACGAGCGCGAGCAGCGGCCCGCCGATGACGCCGAGGTTGTCCATCGTGCGTTCGAACCCGTAGGCCCGTCCGTCGGCGTGGGACGCCACGACGTCGGCCAGCAGCGCGTTGCGGGCGGGCACCCGCAGGCCTCGGGCGGCCCAGGCCGCCCCGCGCAGCACCCCCGCCTGCGCGACGGAGGTGGTGGTGCCGATCAGCCCGGACAGGACGGCGGTGGCGGTGTAGCCGCCCACGGCGACGGCCCGCCGCCGCGCCGGATCGTCGGCGAGTGCGCCGCCGACGAAACGGCCTGCCCCGGCGAGGCCCTCGAAGATCCCCTCGATCAGCCCCAGCGCGGCGGCGGGCGCGCCCAGGGTGACGCTCACGAAGCTCGCCATCAGTGCCGTCGGGACCTCGTGGCCGCCGTCGGCGAGGCATCCGCACCGCCGCTGACCTCGCCGGGCTCCGGGTCGCCAAGCGGGAGGTCGGTGCGGGCACCCGGGTGCTGCTCGACCAGCTGGGATGCCGGTCTCGGGCTGCGCGCCGGAGCCGATGACCTGGGCCTGGACTTCATCCCGCTCACCTGGGAGCACTACGACATCGCCTCGGTGAGAGCGCGCTCGGCGCCGCCCGGCCGTTGATCGTCGGGCTCGCCGTCCCCGCTGTCCGGGACTCGATCGCGCGACTCGGCGGCTACGACCTGACGCGGACGGGCACGGTCACCCCCCTCCCGTCGGGTTGAGCGCCGCCGACTCCGCGTCGGTGAACAGTCGCGAGCGGATCAGGAACCGGACGCCCTCGGGCGCCTCCACCGAGAAGCCGCTGCCGCGGCCGGGTACGACGTCCACGGTGAGGTGCGTGTGCTTCCAGTACTCGAACTGCGACCCCGACATCCAGAACGCCACCGGCTCGATGCCCTCGACGTCCAGGTCGCCGAGATGGACGTCCGAGCCACCGGTGCGGAACTCCCCGTCGGGATAGCACATCGGCGAGCTGCCGTCACAGCATCCGCCGGACTGGTGGAACATCAGCGGGCCGTGCGCCGCCCGGAGGCGGCGGAGCAGGTCCGCCGCCTCCGAGGTGAGCGCGACCCGCGCCGGGACGTGTTCCATCAGAAGAAGCCCAGGGCGTTGGGCGAGTAGCTGACCAGCATGTTCTTCGTCTGCTGGTAGTGGTCGAGCATCATCTTGTGGTTCTCCCGGCCGATCCCCGACTCCTTGTAGCCGCCGAACGCCGAGTGCGCCGGGTAGGCGTGGTACTGGTTGACCCAGACGCGGCCCGCCTGGATGTCGCGCCCCGCCCGGTAGGCGGTGTTCGTGTCCCGCGACCAGACGCCCGCCCCGAGCCCGTAGAGCGTGTCGTTGCCGATCGAGATCGCGTCGTCGTAGTCGGTGAAGCGGGCCACCGACACCACCGGGCCGAAGATCTCCTCCTGGAAGACCCGCATCCGGTTCTGCCCCTCGAAGACGGTGGGCTGCATGTAGTACCCGCCCGCGAGGTTGCCGCCGAGGTCGGCGCGCTCCCCGCCGGTGAGGATCCGGGCGCCCTCCTGCCGTCCGATGTCGATGTAGGACAGGATCTTCTCCAGCTGGTCGTTGCTGGCCTGCGCGCCCATCGTGGTGTCGGTGTCGAGCGGGTTGCCCTGTCGGATCTGCTCGACCCGCTTCACCGACTCGGACAGGAACCCGTCGTAGATCCCGCCCTGGATCAGGGCGCGGGACGGGCAGGTGCACACCTCACCCTGGTTGAGGGCGAACATCGCGAAGCCCTCGAGCGCCTTGTCGTAGAAGGCGTCCTGCTGCGCCGCGACGTCGTCGAAGAAGATGTTGGGGCTCTTGCCGCCGAGCTCCAACGTCACCGGGATCAGGTTCTCCGAGGCGTACTGCATGATCAGGCGTCCGGTCGTGGTCTCGCCGGTGAACGCGATCTTGCGGATGCGCTTGTTCGCGGCGAGCGGCTTGCCCGCCTCCACCCCGAACCCGTTGACGATGTTGAGCACGCCGGGTGGCAGCAGGTCGGCGACGAGTTCGTTGAGGACGTGGATGGACGCGGGCGTCTGCTCGGCGGGCTTGAGCACCACCGCGTTGCCCGCGGCCAGCGCCGGGGCCAGCTTCCAGATCGCCATGAGGATCGGGAAGTTCCACGGGATGATCTGCCCGACGACGCCGAGCGGCTCGTAGAAGTGGTAGGCGACGGTGTCCTCGTCGATCTGGGAGAGGCTTCCCTCCTGGGCCCGGATGGCGCCCGCGAAGTAGCGCAGGTGGTCGATCGCGAGCGGGATGTCGGCGGCGAGCGTCTCACGGCAGGCCTTGCCGTTCTCCCAGCTCTCCGCGATCGCGATCGACTCCAGGTTGGCCTCGATCCGGTCGGCCATCGTGTTGAGGATGCCCGCCCGCTCCGCGGGTGAGGTCTTTCCCCAGGCGGGGGCGGCGCCATGGGCGGCGTCGAGGGCGGCCTCGACGTCCTCCGCGGTGCCCCGGGCGACCTCGGTGAAGGTCTGCCCGGTGACCGGCGTCGGGTTCTCGAAGTACCGACCTCGCACCGGCGCGACGTACTCGCCGCCGATGAAGTGCTCGTATCTGGGCTTGAACTGCATGACGCTGCCGCTGTCGCCCGGTGCTGCGTATGTCGTCACTGTGTCCTCCTGCGTCGAGGTGTTGAGGCTCAGCGCACAGTAGGGCGGCCGGGGTGGCAACAGGGTTGCAGATGCGGTTCATTAACCGTGAACAATCCGAAAACACGACTTTAGATCAGGGTATCCTTGCCATCCTCGCGGGTCGGTGCTGAGGTGTTCGTCATGGCCTCCGACGACGCGAGGCGCCTCGCGCACACCCGGGACGCGGTGCTGTCCGGTGCGCCCATCGCGCGCGCCCCGCGGCCGATCGTGTCCGAGTCGTGGCGACGTTCGCTCGCCGCGCGCGTCGACCCCGACCGCGGGGTGCCTCCTCGGGTCTTCGAGCGCGACCAGGTCGTCGCGATCCGTCGGGCCCACCCGCTGGCCGAGGCGTTGCCCCTGCTGAGGCACGCGCTCGTGGACGTCGCGGACGAGGCGATGTACATGATGATCGTGACCGACGCGGACGGTCACCTCCTGTGGTGCGAGGGTCAGTCCGGCGTGCTCCTCCGGGCCGAGTCCGTGGGGCTGGCCGTCGGCACGCGGTGGTCCGAGGACGCCATCGGCACCAACGCGATGGGCACGGCACTGGCCGCCGGACGGGCAGTGCAGATCCACTCGGCCGAGCACCTGGTCCGCACCTACCATCCGTGGACGTGCGCGGCCAGCCCGATCCGCGACCCGGACACCGGGCGGGTCGTCGGGGCGGTCGACGTCACAGGCCCGGTATCGGGCTTCCATCCGGCGACGATCGCGGTGGTCTCCGCCGCGGCGAGGCTGGCCGAGGGCCAGCTACGGCTGCGCATGCACCAGCGCGACCTGCGCCTCGTCGAGCGCCACGGCCACCTCGCGGGCACCGACCGGGCCCTCGTGACGTCGAGCGGGCGGATACTCGCGGCCACGCCGAGCAGGGTCGTGACACCGGCCCCCGGACCGTGCACGCTCCCCGACGGCTCCGAGGCGTCGCTCGAACCGCTCGCCGACGGCTACCTGCTGCGGCGTGCACCGGCTGCGGCCGGCGGTCGGGTCCTGGAGCTGACCTTCCTCGACGGGTCGCGCCCGTCGGTCCGACTCGGCGGACGGGACCTGCGGCTGAGCCGACGGCACGCCGAGATGATCGTGCTCCTCGCGTTGAACCCGGCGGGGCTGACCGCCGAGGAGCTCGCCATCGAGATGCACGGTGACGACGGCAAACCGATGACCGTCCGGGCCGAGGTGCATCGGCTGCGTGTCCAGGTCGGGACGGATGTGGTGCGGGCGCAGCCCTACCGCCTGCACGCCTCCGTCCGAGCCGACTTCCTGGACGTCGACCGTGCTCTTCGCGAGGGGCGCATCCCCGACGCCGTGCGCGCGCACCACACCCCCTTGCTGAGTCGTTCGGAGTGCCCCGGGATTCGACAGGAGCGGGAGCGGCTGCTCGCCACGCTGCGCCGCGCCGTCCTCGACCGCGGAGACGTCGAGGAGCAGTGGCGGATGGCTGACAGTCCGTCCGGTCTCCACGACGCCGAGTTGGTCGAGCGGCTGCTTCTGGCCGTCCCCCGGGCCGACCCGCGGCACGCGATCCTGCGCGTCCGTGCCCAGAGGTTCCGGCACCCATGACGGGAATGGTGTCGACCCAGCGTCACCCCATCGGTCCCACACGTCACTCGGGCCCCGATCGTGTCCCTGTTGCCGGGTGATCCGCGACCGTAGCGTCGCTCCCCGTGACCCGCGTGTTCTCGTCGATCGCCTCCGTGCTGATCGCGCTCCTGTTCGTCGTGCCCGTGTCGACGGCCGGGGCGAGTGAACCCGACCTCGGCGCGAGCGACTACGTGGTGCACGCCCGCACCGCCGCCGAGGCGCGGGCCGCGGCCCGCGCGCTGGGAGTGCGGCCGACCGTGCTGTTCGAGCGGGCCTTCGCCGGGTTCGCGGCGCGGCTGTCCCCCGCGCAGGTGGAGCGCCTGCGGGACCGGCCCGGCGTGCTCGGCGTGGAGGAGGACCGGCGGGTCTCCCCACTGGAGCCGCGGGCGATGAGGGAGTCGGTCGACGAGGAGGCACTCACCACCGACGAGCAGCTCAACCCGCCGAACTGGGGTCTCGACCGCATCGACCAGCGCGAGCTGCCGCTCTCGGGGAGCTACACCTTCCAGGCCACGGGCGCGGGCGTCACCGTCTACGTGCTCGACACCGGCGTCGACGTCACCCATCCGCAGTTCGAGGGACGTGCCTCCGTGGGGGTCAACACCATCGACGAGATCGACGGCGACTGCGACGGCCACGGCACCGTCGTCGCCGGCATCGCGGCGTCCCGTGACTTCGGCGTGGCGAAGGAGGCGCAGGTGCGGTCGGTCAAGGTGCTCGACTGTACCGGCGCGGGGACACTGTCCTCCCTGCTCGCGGGCATCGACTGGGTGGCGCGCAACCAGCAGGGGCCGTCGGTGGCGGTGATGTCGTGGAGCTACGGGCCCTCGGACGTGCTGCTCGCCGCGGTGAGCGGGCTCGTCGACCAAGGGGTCTTCGTCGCGTCCTCGGCGGGCAACAGCGGCACCGACGACTGCGGGGTGGCGCCCCGCGCGTCGAGCGGGGTGCTCGTGGTGGCGAACTCCACGATCGAGGACCGGCGCAACACCAGCTCCAGCACCGGGAGCTGCGTGGACCTCTACGCCCCCGGCACCGGGATCGTCTCCACCGTGCCCGGCGGCGGCACCGCGTCCTACACGGGCACGTCGATGGCGGCCCCGCACGCCGCGGGCGTGGCCGCGCTCTACAAGCAGACCTTCGGCGACACCGCCAGCGCCGTCGTCGAGGACTGGATCGTCGACAACGCCACCCGCGGTGTGCTCACCGGCGGCGGCACCGGAGGCACCGAGAACCTGCTGCTCTACACCGGCGGGTTGTGAGTCAGGCAGGTCTCAGCACGTCGAAGCCGGTGTAGGGCACCAGTGCCGCGGGGATGCGGACCGAACCGTCGGCCTGCTGGCCCTGCTCCAGCAGCGCGACGAGCGTGCGGCCGATCGGCAGGGCCGAGCTGTTGAGCGTGGCCGCGAAGCCGCGGGTGCCGTCCTTGGCCTTCGTGCGGATGGCGGCCCGACGGGCCTGGAAGGTGCCGAAGTCCGACGCCGAGGCGATCTCGCGGAACGCGTGCTGGCCGGGCAGCCACACCTCGATGTCGAACGTGCACTCCGCGGAGAAGCCGATGTCGCCCGCCGCCAGTTTGACGACGCGGTAGGCGAGCCCGAGGCCCTGCAGGCACGCCTCGGCGTGGGAGAGCAGGATCTCCAGCTCGGCGCGCGAGCGCGCCGGGTCGACGACGCGCACCAGCTCGACCTTGGAGAACTCGTGCACCCGCACCAGCCCCCGGGTGTCACGGCCGTAGGAGCCGGCCTCGGAGCGGAAGCACGGGGTGTGCGCGGTGTAGGCCAGCGGGAGGTCCTCGGCGGCCAGCGTCTCCTTGGCGTGCAGGTTCGTGAGCGGCACCTCGGCGGTGGGGATGAGGTAGAGCGCGCGCTCGTCGACGCCGGTCTTGAACAGGTCCTGTTCGAACTTGGGCAGCTGGCCGGTGCCCGTCATCGCGGCGGCGTTGACGAGGGTGGGCACCGAGAACTCGGTGTAGCCGTGCTGCTCGGCGAGGTCGAGGAAGTAGCGGGCGAGCGCACGCTCCAGCTTCGCGCCCCGCCCGCGCAGGACGGCGAAACGCGGGCCCGAGAGCTTCGTGGCCCGCGGGAGGTCGAGGATCCCCAGCTTCTCGCCGAGGTCGACGTGGTCGAGCGGCTTCTCGATCTCCACCGGCTCGCCCCAGCTCCGGACCAGCTCGGCGTCGGCGTCGGAGGCGCCGTCGGGCAGGTCGTCAGCGGGCAGGTTGGGGATGCCGAGCAGCAGCTCGTGGAGCTCCGCCTCACACGTGCGGTGCTCCTCCTCCGCGGCGGCGACGACGCTCTTGAGCTCGCGGGCGCGCTCGACCAACGCGGGTCGTTCCTCCGACGAGGCGCCCTTCACGGAGGTGGCGACGCGCTTGGCCTCCCCACGTGCGTCGTCGCCGCGGCCGATCGCGGAGTTGCGCGCCGCGAGCAGCTTCTCCAGGGACGCGGTGTCGAGGGCGAAGCCCCGCCGGGCGAGCCTGCGGACGGCGTCGGTGGCGGGGTCGAGCAGGACGCGGGGGTCGTGCATCGGTCGAGGGTATCGAGGCCGGGGAAGCGGGTTCCGGCGCGCCTCCCCATCCGGAGGTGGCGAGTCCCTCGCGATCGTCGCAGGATGTGGGGCGAACCACCCATCGTGAAAGGGGCTCCACCGTCGTGAGCGCTGCACCCGCCGTCCCGTCCTACGCCTCCGGTACCTCGGACGTCCCGTTGCTCGGCGACACGATCGGCGACAACTTCGACCGCACCGCCCTCGCCCAACCCGACGTCGACGCCCTGGTGGAGGTGCAGACCGGTCGACGATGGACGTACGGGGAGCTGCGCGAGGAGATAGACGCCGTCGCGCTGGGGCTGGTGGCGGCGGGGCTGGAGAAGGGCGACCGGCTCGGCATCTGGGCGCCCAACCTGGCCGAGTGGACCCTGACGCAGTACGCCACGGCGAAGATCGGCGTCGTCCTGGTCAACATCAACCCGGCGTACCGCACCCACGAGCTGGAGTTCGTGCTCAAGCAGGCAGGCATCTCGGTGCTGGTGGCCGCCACGAGCTTCAAGACCTCCGACTACGCCGCGATGATCGCCGAGGTGCGCCCGAACTGCCCGGAGCTGCGTCGGGTCGTGCTCATCGGCACCCCCGAGTGGGACGAGCTCGTAGCACCCGGTCGGGGCGCCGACCGGGCCGAGCTGGCCCGGCGGCAGTCCGAGCTGAGCCCGGACGACCCGATCAACATCCAGTACACCTCGGGCACCACGGGCTTCCCCAAGGGTGCCACGCTGAGCCACCACAACATCCTCAACAACGGCTACTTCGTGGGCAGGCTCTGCGGCTACGGGCCGGAGGACCGGCTGTGTATCCCGGTGCCCTTCTACCACTGCTTCGGCATGGTGATGGGCAACCTGGCGTGCACGTCCAACGGCTCCACGATGGTCATCCCCGGCCCCGGGTTCGACCCGAAGGCCACGCTGCACGCCGTCGCGGCGGAGCGGTGCACCTCGCTCTACGGGGTGCCGACGATGTTCATCGCCGAGCTCAACGACCCCGAGTTCGAGAGCTACGACCTGACGAGCCTGCGCACCGGGATCATGGCGGGCTCGCCGTGTCCGGTGGAGGTGATGAAGCAGGTCGTCGACCGGATGGGGATGACGGAGGTGTCGATCTGCTACGGGATGACCGAGACCTCGCCGGTGTCCACGCAGACCCGCGTCGACGACTCGCTGGAGCGGCGCGTGTCCACGGTGGGCCGGGTGGGGCCGCACCTGGAGGTGAAGGTCGTCGACCCCGACACGGGCCTGACGCTGCCCCGCGGCGAGCCCGGCGAGCTGTGCACCCGCGGCTACTCGGTGATGCTCGGCTACTGGAACGAGCCGGAGAAGACCGCGGAGGCCATCGACGCCGCCCGCTGGATGCACACCGGCGACATCGGGATCATGGACGACGAGGGCTACCTCAACATCACCGGCCGGATCAAGGACATGGTCATCCGTGGCGGGGAGAACGTGTACCCCCGCGAGATCGAGGAGTTCCTCTACACCCACCCCGACGTACTCGACGCCCAGGTCATCGGCGTGCCCGACGAGCGGTACGGCGAGGAGCTGTGCGCCTGGGTGACGCTGCGCGACGGCGCCGAGGAGCTGACCGCGGAGAAGGTGCGGGAGTTCGCCGCGGGCAGGCTCGCGCACTACAAGATCCCGCGCTACGTGCTGGTGGTCAGCGAGTTCCCCATGACGGTGACGGGCAAGGTCCGCAAGGTGGAGATGCGCGAGAAGAGCGTGCAGCGCCTCGACCTCGGTACGGCGGCGGCGGTCCGCAACGCGTAGCCGCCGGTTGAGAACCGGGGTGGCGGACGGGTCTCGCCGGGTTAAGGTGGAACGGCGCGTCCCGGTGTGGCGGGCCCCTGCGGCCCTGGGCATCAGGACGCGCTTTCGTCGTGTGTGCAGCAGTGTCGTGTGCAGCAGTGTCGTGTGCAGCAGCCTCGATCGAGGAACGGGTGAACCAGGTGCCGAGCGGCAGGGTCAAGTGGTACGACGCCGAGAAGGGCTTCGGCTTCCTCGCCCAGGAGGGCGGCGAGGACGTCTACGTCCGCAAGGCGGCGCTGCCTGCCGGGGTGGAGTCACTCAAGCAGGGCCAGCGCGTCGAGTTCGGGATGGCCGAGGGCCGTCGGGGGCCGCAGGCGCTGCAGGTACGGCTCGTCGACTCGCCGCCGTCGGTGGTGGAGGCGACGCGGCGGCCCGCGGAGGACCTGCACTCGCTGATCGAGGACATGATCCGGCTGCTCGACACGAAGGTGCAGCCCGACCTGCGGCGCGGTCGGTACCCGGAGCGCAAGATCGCCAAGCTCGCGGCCGAGGTCGTCCGCGCCGTCGCCCGCGACCTCGACGGTTGAACCAGAAAATGATCACCTGCTGGGCACGTGGATCGAGGCTCAGCACCGCTGTGCTGTCCGCGTCGCATCCAGGCGATAGCGGGCGCCTATGCTTCCCCCGTGCCCGTCTCGAAGAAGCGGAAGAAGAAGAAGTCCCGCAGCTCCGGCCGCGCCTCCGGGTCGTACCGCTCCCAGGCTCCTGCGGTCCCCGCGCCCGTGCAGGGCGACCGCGAAGTGGCCCAGGCGTTCCAGAGCTTCACCGCGTATCGAGACCGGGTGAACACGCAACGGGTGGCGCGGGCCGAAGCGATCGCGACGGAGCTGGTCGCGGATCTCGCGCGGGAGGTGGCAGAGCGGCCGGGCATGATCGTGACCGATGCCCTGTGCGAGCGGCTGGGAACGCTGTTGGACGAGGACCAGCAGTCAGGCCCGGATGAGCGGATCGGTCCACACCACCTGGCCGAGGCCATGCCGGCGGCGGCCGAAGCCGCGGTCACAGCGGCGTTGACGGCGACCACGGGGCAGGCGGAGGCCTGGACCGCACCGTGGCGGGTGCTCACCGCACTGACGAGCGTGCTGCCGTACCCGTTACCTGAGGTCGTCTCCGAGACGATCATCCGGCTGTACGAGCTGCCTACCGGGCGGGCGTTGCCTGCCGCGCCTGCGGGGCCCGAGATGGTGGGACCGGCCCTGTGGACCTCGGACCGCTATGGCAGCCGATTCGCCGTCACCGCCGCGATCAGCGCCGCGGACGAGCCGATGCGCTGGTACCTGTGGGATATCGACGCCTGCGGACATGAGGCCTTCACCGTGCACAGCGGCTACTACCCCTCGTCCGAGGCGGCGCTGGCCGCCTGGCAGACCGGGGTGGGCCAGACCGCGTCGGCCGGTACCGTCCTGACCCCGGCCGATGACCGGTGGCTGCTGGCCCCCCTGCTGCCCGCCGAGATGGGGGTCATCCGTCCCGGCGGGGAGGGCGTCGATCAACTCGCCGAGTATCACCGCAGCAAGCGGCTGGCCGAGGTGGTCGGGCAGGCGACGCCCCGGCCGGACGCCCGACCGGAGACCGACCGGACGACCGCCACCGCCGCGGTCGAGTTCGCCGCGTGGCTGCGCGCCCGCATCCCCGAGCAGCACGAGCCGCCGGAGGACCTGAGCGAGCTGGTCGCGGAACTGGTCGACTCCTGGAACCTGAACGGCATCGACGCGGTGTTCGCCACCTGCTCCCCGCACCGGGTCGCCCTGTGCGTGCTGCACATGCGCAACTACTACCTCGACGAGGATGCCGAGCAGTTGGTCGCGCTGCTGCCCGAGTGGACCCGATGGCTCGCCGAGCGCAACGCGACCGCGCCCGAGCTGGCCGACCGCTGCCTGCCCTACGCGCACGGCCACCCACATCCGCAGGTCGGCGCGGACGACTACAAGATCGACTACCTCGCGCGCGTCATCGAGTAGGGCCGCCCGCCAGGCCACGACGACCGCAGCTAGCGGGCCCGCTCGTCGGTCAGCGCCTCCTCCCAGGATCTGAGCTCCGCCTATGGACCGGCGGGGCCGGAGCGTGTTGCATGCAGTCTGCGGTCGTGTCGTCGCGCGAGGGGTTGGCCGTGATCGGAGGAGGGCTATGACCATCGCCCGACGGGCGACGCCCGGTCCCAGTCCCGCCGGCACCAACGTCTTCGCGCCGCCGGTCGCGTGGGCTGGCTTGGGTGCCGTCGGCGGCGCAGTGGGGCTGGTGTTGCTGGTCACTGCGGATCGCTACGGCTACCACCGCGACGAGTTGTACTTCCTGCGCGCCGGCGCGGAGCCTGCGTTCGGCTACGTCGACCAGCCACCACTCACACCGCTGCTCGCGCACGCGCTCGACGTGTTGTCCGGCGGGTCGCTCGTCGGGCTGCGGGCGCCCTCGGCACTGATGGCCGCGATGGTCGTGCTGCTCACCGGGCTGATCGCCCGCGAGTTCGGCGCTGACCGCCCCGCGCAGGTTCTGGCCGCGAGCGGCATGGCGGTGTCGGCGGTGCTGCTGCTCGTGGGTCACTCCCTCTCGACGACCTCGATCGATCTGCTGGTGTGGGCCGCGGTGTCCTGGCTCGTCACGCGGGGGTTGCGCGACGGCGGCGCGATCTGGCTCGCGGCGGGCGCGGTAGCCGGGGTCGGGTTGCAGAACAAGACGTTGCCCGCGTTCTTGCTGGCCGCACTGCTGGCCGGGGTGCTCGTCGCCGGACCGCGGGGGGCGCTGCGTTCGCCGTGGCCGTGGCTGGGCGGGCTGCTCGCGCTGGCACTGTGGGCACCGCACCTGATCTGGCAGGCTGCGAACGGCTTCCCGCAGCTGGAGCTTTCCGCAGCGATCGCCGCAGGCAGCTCAGGCACCAGCGAGCCCTGGTATGCCTTCCCGCCCTACCAGCTGCTGTTGGTTTCCCCCCTGCTGGTCCCCGTATGGGCGTTGGGCTGGTGGCGCCTCGCCCGATCTACCGAGCTCCGCCCATGGCGCGGCTTCGCGGTGGCCTACGTGGTCCTCGCGGTGGTGTTCATGGTGACGGGAGGCAAGCCCTACTATCTGGCCGGACTCTATCCCGTGCTGCTCGCTGCTGGCGCTGAACCGGTGTTGCGCTGGGCCCGGGCGGGGGCGTGGCGCAAGATCACGCTCGGTGCGGCGCTCGGCCTGAGCCTGGCGGTTTCCAGCGTGCTCATGCTGCCGCTGGTTCCGGTCGACCGGCTCGCCGACACCCCGATCGTCGATGTCAACTACGACGGTGGGGAGACCGTCGGCTGGCCGGAGTTCGCCGCGACGGTCGCCGCGGTACGAGCCGGACTGCCCGCGGAGGAGGGCGTCGCGGTGCTGACCGCCAACTACGGCCAGGCCGGCGCCGTCGACCACTTCCTCCCCGCGTCGGGTCCCGCCTACAGCGGGCACAACGCCTACTGGAGCTGGGGCCCGCCACCCGACGACGTCCCAACCTTGATCGTCATCGGCTATCGGGAGGCCATGCTGCGGGAGTGGTTCGGCAGCGTCGAGCTCGCCGCGCGGATCGACAACGGCGTCGGCCTGGACAACGAGGAGCAGGGCACCTCGGTCTGGGTCGCGCGCGACCGGCTGGCCCCGTGGGCGCAGCTCTGGCCGCAGCTGCGCCGGCTCGGCTGATCCCCCATGCGGCCGCCGGGTGGCACGGTCCGGCGGCGTTGGCCTTCACGCGGAGGTCAGCAGCACCCAGCTCGCTCCGATCGGGTACTCAACGTTCCCGGTCTCGGGGTTCATCACCGGCGGGGGGCCGTACTGCTGCACCTGCGCGGTGAGCAGCCGGTCCTGCGGCGTCGGGAGCTCCAGCGTGTAGCCCGACCGGTCGACGAGGACGGGGGAGCGTTGGTCGACCGGCTCGCCCGCGCTGTCGCGGTAGGTGAACACGACCTGCCACGGGGTCTCGGCGATCGACTCGGGCACGTCGATCACCAGCGGAGTACCGGGGGGCACCGCGAGGTCCACCGGTGCCGTGGCGTCGTTGCGGCAGGTCACGAAGTCGTCGTCGCAGTACTGCGTGGGCGCGGCGACCACCGTGGCGCCCCCCGCCGTGAACGTGACCTGCGGCGGTGCCGCTCTCCCGCACCCGGCGACCAACAGGACGGCGAGGACGGCGAGGACGAAGGGGCCGGCGCGGCCCGAGGTGGATCGACACGGCACCCGGTCACCCTACGGGCGCCTCCCGCGCGTGCAGGAAGGGCAGCAGGCTGCGGCCGCGGGCGAGCAGTGCGGTCTGAACGCCGCCCAGCGCCACCACCGACGCGGCGACGACGAACCCGACCGCGTAGGTGTCGTGGGGCAGCAGCACGCCCAGCGCGCCGCCGGACACCCAGGCGAGCTGCAGCACCGTCTCGGAGCGGCCGAACGCCGACGCGCGCGACTGCTCGGGCAGGTCGCGCTGGATCACCGCGTCGAGGCACACCTTGGCCAGCGCGCTGCAGGTGGCCGCGACGAGCGCCACGACCGCGGCGGTCGCGATGCCGGGTACCGCGGCGGCGAGCACCGCGGCGGCGACGGCCGTCGCGATGCATCCCACGACCACGGCGTCGACGTGGTCGAAGCGCGGCCGGGAGCCTGCCGCGTTGCCGCCGAACGAGCCCAGCGCAGCGGCGGCGCCGACGATCCCGATCAGGAACAGCTGCCGCCCGACGTCGCCCCCGACCTGTGCCCGGACGGTGAACGCGACGAACAGCGTGAGGAAGCCGGTGAGGAACCGCATCGAGCCGTTGCCCCACAGCGCGACGACGACCCCACGCCCGATGGGCTGTCGCTGCCCGCGCGCGGTGCTGCGCAGCGCGGCGGGCACCTCGCCCGCCGTGGCCTCCACCCGGCGCGGGATGCGCAGGCACAGGACCGCGCCCGCCACGCAGACGATGGTGAGCTCGACGATGCCGTGGGCGACGATGAACTCGAACAACCGATCTGCAAGCCCGTGCCGCGCGGTCAGCGCGAAGGCGCCGCCCAGCATCAGGCCGTTCAGG
>JAKDLE010000387.1 GCA_030453005.1 Pseudonocardia sp.
GGGCGCTACACCGGGCCGCTGCGCGTGGCGGTGCTGCGCTACAAGGAGCGCGGCCGACGTGACCTCGCCGGGCCGTTGGCCGCGCTGCTCTCGGCGCAGCTCCCGGGCCCGACCGGTCACCCGCTCTGGCTGGTGCCCGCCCCGTCGCGACCTGCGGCGGCGCGGGTCCGCGGGGGCGACCACGTCCTGCGGCTGTGCCGGGCGGCGGCACGCGGGAGGCCCGGGGACGTGCGCGTGGCGCCGGTGCTGGGCCTGGCCGGTCGGGGTCGGGACTCCGTCGGTCTCGACGCGCGGGAGCGGGCGGCCAACCTGCACGGGCGCCTGCGGGTACACCCCCACCTGCTGCCGCCCGCGGGGGCCCACGTGCTGCTCGTGGACGACGTGGTGACCACCGGGGCCACGCTGCGGGCGTGCCGCACGGCGCTCGCGACGGCCGGGGTGGCGGTGCGCGGTGCGGTCGTGGTGTGCGACGCCACCCAGGCGAGCCGAACAGCCGCAAGTTGATCATGCGACGCCGGGGTGGAAGTGTACCGTCGAACTCATGGCCGGGGAATGTCGTTCAGCGAATGTGCCCAGGTCAGCGTCACTCGGCGCAGGCCTCTGTTGCGAATCTGTGATCCCAGCTACCGTCCTGGCCATCCGACCCGCCCCCGTCCGACGGGGCATCTGAGGAGGAGAAGCCGATCCAAGCGCCGATGCACTCCGGGTGCATCGGAGAACGCCAACCCGACGCTGAGAGCGAGGGAAGTCTGCGTGGAGATCGTTGTCACCGGCCGCAATGTCGAGGTACCCGAGCATTTCCGGGTGCACGTCGCCGAGAAGGTCGCCCGACTGGAACGCTACGACCACAAGATCGTCGGTATGGAGGTGGAGCTCTTCCATGAGCCCAACCGCCGCCAACTCAAGACCTGCCAACGGGTGGAGCTCACCGGTCGCGGTTGCGGGTCCGTCGCCCGGGCCGAGGCCCGCGCGCAGGACTTCTACGGCGCGCTCGACGCCGCGGTCGCCAAGCTCGAAGCGCGCCTGCGACGCTCGCACGACCGCCGCCGGGTGAACAGCAGACGCACGCGGGTGCCGGCACGCCGCGGCTCCGCGGCCTCCGGTGGAATCGGCGGCGCGGCATCCTCCAACGGGCACGGCACCGCCGTGCTGGACGACCTGCCGGAGGTCGACGGCCTCGACGACATCCTCGACGCCGCCGCCATCCCCGGTCCGCGCGGCCACTCCGATGACCTTCCACCCGACCTCCCGCCCGAGGCGCACGACGCCGATCCGGTGCCCGGCCGCGTCGTCCGCCGCAAGGTGCACACCGCCGACCCCATGTCGGTCGACGACGCGCTCTCGCGCATGGAGCTCGTCGGCCACGACTTCTACCTCTTCTCCGACGCCGACACCGGCGAGCCCAGCGTCGTCTACCGGCGCCGGGGCTACGACTACGGGCTGATCCGCCTGGCCCGGTAGCCCGGCTTGCGACCGAACCGGTGGGCGGTTCTCGCTGCGCGGAACGCGAACCGCCCATTGGGCGTTGAAGAGGGCGGGTCCGGGGCTTCGCTACCCTGGGCTGTGCAGTGCGCCGCTCCACGGGACGCGCTGCGACCTGACCGCGACTTGTGAATGAGGTCGAGCTGTGCCGCTGTTGAACCGCCTGCTGCGTGCCGGAGAGACGAAGCTGGTCAAGCGGCTGGGCCGGCTCGCCGCGCACGTCGACACGCTCGAGCCGGACGCCCAGAAGCTGACCGACGCCGAGCTGCGTGCGAAGACCGAGGAGTTCCGCGCCCGCTACGCCGAGGGCGAGACGCTCGACGACCTGCTGCCCGAGGCGTTCGCCGTGGTCCGCGAGGCCGCCACCCGCACGATCGGGCAGCGCCACTTCACCGTGCAGCTCATGGGTGGGGCCGCGCTGCACCTGGGCAACGTCGCGGAGATGAAGACCGGTGAGGGCAAGACGCTCACCTCGGTGCTCCCCGCGTACCTCAACGCGATCTCCGGCGACGGCGTGCACCTGGTCACCGTCAACGACTACCTGGCCAAGCGCGACGCCGAGAACATGGGCCGCATCCACCGGTTCCTCGGCCTGAAGGTCGGCGTGATCCTCTCGGAGATGCCGCCGCTGATCCGGCGCGGGCAGTACGCCGCCGACATCACCTACGGCACCAACAACGAGTTCGGGTTCGACTACCTGCGCGACAACATGGCGTGGAACTCCGCCGACATGGTGCAGCGCGGGCACAACTTCGCGATCGTGGACGAGGCCGACTCGATCCTCATCGACGAGGCCCGCACCCCGCTGATCATCTCCGGTCCGGCCGAGCAGAGTGCCCGGTGGTACCAGGAGTTCGCGCGGATGGCGCCCAACATGCGCCGTGACGTCCACTACGAGGTGGACGAGCGCAAGCGCACCATCGGCGTCACCGAGGAGGGCGTCAGCTACGTCGAGGACCAGCTCGGCATCGACAACCTCTACGAGGCGGCGAACACCCCGCTCGTCGGCTACCTGAACAACGCCGTCAAGGTCAAGGAGCTGTTCAAGAAGGACAAGGACTACATCGTCCGCGACGGGCAGGTGCTCATCGTCGACGAGTTCACCGGTCGCGTGCTGGCCGGGCGCCGCTACAACGAGGGCATGCACCAGGCGATCGAGGCGAAGGAGGGCGTGGAGGTCAAGGCGGAGAACCAGACGCTGGCCACCATCACGCTGCAGAACTACTTCCGGCTCTACGAGCGCCTCTCGGGCATGACCGGTACCGCCCAGACCGAGGCGGCCGAGCTCTCGGAGATCTACAAGCTGGGCGTCGTGGTGATCCCGACGAACAAGGAGATGATCCGCAAGGACCAGCCCGACCTGATCTACAAGACCGAGGAGGCGAAGTTCGCCGCGGTCGCGGCGGACATCGCCGAGAAGCACAAGGTCGGTCAGCCGGTGCTGGTCGGCACCACGAGCGTGGAGAAGTCGGAGTACCTGTCCAGGCAGCTCGTGGCGCTGCAGGTGCCGCACGAGGTGCTCAACGCCAAGCACCACGACCGTGAGGCGGTCATCGTCGCGCAGGCCGGGCACGCGGGCGCCGTGACCGTGGCCACCAACATGGCCGGTCGCGGCACCGACATCGTGCTCGGCGGGAACCCCGAGTTCCTGGCCGACCTCGAGCTGCGCCGCCAGGGGCTGGACCCGGTGGAGAAGCGCGAGGGGTACGAGGCCGCCTGGGACGCCACCGTCGCCGAGATGAAGGCCCAGGTGGCGGCGGAGGCCGAGGAGGTCAAGGTCGCGGGCGGGCTCTACGTGCTGGGCACCGAGCGGCACGACTCCCGACGCATCGACAACCAGCTCCGCGGCCGCTCGGGCCGCCAGGGCGACCAGGGCGAGTCGCGGTTCTACCTCTCCCTCGCCGACGAGCTCATGCGCCGGTTCAACGGCCAGATGGTCGAGACGATCATGAACCGGTTCAACCTGCCCGACGACGTGCCGATCGAGGCCGGGATGGTCACCAAGGCCATCCGCAGCGCACAGACGCAGGTCGAGCAGCAGAACTTCGAGATCCGCAAGAACGTCCTCAAGTACGACGAGGTGCTCAACCAGCAGCGCACCATCATCTACTCCGAGCGGCGCCGGGTGCTCGCGGGCGAGAACATCCAGGAGCAGATCGAGCACATGCTCGTCGACGTGATCAACGGCTACGTCGACGGCGAGACGGGCGCGGGGTACGCCGAGGACTGGGACCTCGACAAGCTCTGGACGGCCCTGCGCACGCTCTACCCGGTCGGCATCGCCTGGCCGGACCTCCTGGAGGCGGATCCCGACGGGGACCTCACCCGCACCGTGCTCGCCGCCGCCGTGCTGGAGGACGCCCAGGCCGCCTACGCGCGACGCGAGGCCGAGATCCAGGAGATCATCGGTGGACAGGGCGGCATGCGGGAGCTGGAGCGGCAGGTCCTCATGCAGGTCATCGACCGCAAGTGGCGCGAGCACCTCTACGAGATGGACTACCTCAAGGAGGGCATCGGGCTGCGGGCGATGGCCCAGCGCGACCCGGTGATCGAGTATCAGCGCGAGGGCTACGACATGTTCGCCGCGATGCTGGAGGGCATCAAGGAGGAGACGGTCGGGCACCTGTTCAACGTCAAGGTCAACGCGGTGCAGCCGGCCGCGACCGCCGCCCCCGCGCGCGCGGGGCCGGCGCGCGGCCGGCCGGCCACAGCGCCGG
>JAKDLE010000388.1 GCA_030453005.1 Pseudonocardia sp.
GCCTAGCGTCGGCAGCGTCAGATGGCCATAAGAGACAGGCGCGGAGGTGAGGTACAGGTGACGGTAGTGGTCGCGCTCCTCGGCGGCAGGCGTACGCAGCCACGGCCGGAGCCTGCCGTCGCAGCGCAGCGTCGGGCACACGTCCCGCACCGACACCCCGGCGACTCGGCGGCACCGGTCGCAGCGGAACAACGGGTCGTCGCCGTCGACGAAGCGGATGCGGAACCTGCGGTGGTCGATGCGACGGACCGTGCCGATCCCGGGCACGGAGTCGGAGCGGAACCACGTCTGCGGGCCGTCGCCGCGCGCCGCGGGGTCAAGGTCGTCCCACAGCGCGGCGAGCAGGGTCTTCGGATCCTGATCCGAGCCGATCTCCCGCAGCACGCGCGACAGGTAGTCGACCCGGCGGTTGGTGCCTGCGGTGGGCAGCCAGCTCAGCACCTTCCGCTTCGGTTCCGACCCGGTTCCGCGGACGTAGATCGGGCCGCGGCGGGGGGCGAACGCCTCGTCGCCGGGGTCGACCTCGTCGGGCATGTCGATCGCGCCCTGCGACCGCAGACTGCGCAGCAGTTCCTGCAGCAGGGCCCAGCTCTGCTCCTCGTCGAGTCCGAGCGCGGTGAGCCGGGCCGGCGCGACCCACCGCGACGGCCGGTCGAGCTCGACCCGGACGAGCCCCACGCCCTCCAGCGACTGCCGGTCGTCGTAGCTGACGACCTCCTGCACCACCCACAGCGCGACAGCCTGCTTGCGCGCGCGGCGGGAGGTGTCCTCGTCGAACACACCGGCCTGCTGGGCCACGCGGAACGTGTCGTCGACGAGGTCCTCCACGGTGGCGGGGTCTGCCCCCTCGGTCGCGGCCCAGTGCTGCACCGCCATCGTGATCATGCGGCGGCGCGCCAGGCGCTGGTGGGTGTCCTCCAGATAGGGCGCGAAGTAAGCCGCCATCTGCCTGCTGTCGCTGAAGAACAGCAGCTTGCGGCCCTGCCCCGGCAGGTGCGCCGCCTGCCCCTCCGGGTCGATCGGCAGTTCCTGATAGAGCGCGGTGCCCAGCACGGACGCGGCGGCCTCACTCCCACTCTCGAGCAGCCGGATCAGTCGGCGACCGCGCGCGCCGCAACCCGTGCACGAGTCGAGCGTCTCGGCCTCGGAGTCGAGCAGGGACACAGCGCGCAGCTCGGTGCTCGCGCAGCCGCCCGCCGCGCAGACGGTCCGGCCGACGACGTGCAGCGCGCCGCACCCGACGCACAGGTACCGCCGGCTGCCGCTGCCCGCCTTGAGGTCCTCCAGCGCCGCGTCGTCCTCGTCGGCGTCGGCGGATCCGGCGTGGGCGTCGTCCTCCAGCAGTAGCCACGAGTGCCGCCGCGCGCCCCCGGCCCGCCACGGGACGTGCCGTGGCACCCGCCCGGTCGTGTCCAGCGAGCCGTGCAGGTGCACCGCGCCGCACCGGCGGCAGCCACCGAGCTCGAACACGACCCGGTCGCACCGGTCGCACTGCTCGCGCCGGTTCAGGCCCAGGTGCTGCTCGTCGACGCCCAGGCAGCTGAACGCCCCCTCGGTGGCCCGGACGAACAGGTGGAACCGCGACGACAGCACGGGGGAGCGGTCGGTGTCGTGCACGAGCCCGGCGAGGCGGACCAGCTCGGTGAGCACGACCGGGCCGGTCCCCTCGGGCAGCAGGTCGGCCAGGCTCGTCAGCGGCTGCGGGCCCTCGCGCAACGCCGCCCGCAGTGCCACCAGGCGCGCCTCCGTGCGCAGCGCGTCGGCGCCGTCGCCGCGACCGGTCCAGCCGTGGGCGCGCGCCAGTGTGGGCAGCGCGGCGGCCGGGTCGGGCGAGTCGAGCAGCTCGCCGTAGCCTGCCGCCGGTAGTGGGCCCCACTCGGGGGCGGCCGGGCGGACCAGCGGCGTGGCGGTCACGAGGTCCTGGCGGTCGGGATCGGCGCCGTCCCACTCGAACGGCAGCCCGAACAGGTGGGTGGCGAACGCGGTGACGGCTTCGGGGTCGCGGTCGGCGCCGACCGTTGCGCTGGTCGCGATCGCCTGCAGCGGGTGGGCGGCCCCCACCCGGTCGCGCAGCCTGCGCAGCAGCATCGCGAGCTCGGCGCCCTTGGCGCCGTCGTAGACGTGGGCCTCGTCGACGACGACGAACCGCCAGCAGTTCGCGGATCCGGCGCTGAACAGGTCCATGTCCTGGGGCCGCAGGAGCAGGTACTCGAGCATCGCGTAGTTGGTGAGCAGCAGGTGCGGTGGAGCGGCTCGCATCTCGGTGCGGCTGAGCAGCTCGTTGGGCAGCCTGCGTTCCCCGGGGTGCAGGCGTTCGAAATCCAGCAGCGCGCGGTCCGGATCCTCCTGCGTGTCGCCGGTGTAGCGGCCGAACGTGAGGTCGCCCGCCCCGGCGAGCACGCGGCGCAGGCGCTTCATCTGGTCTCCTGCGAGTGCGTTCATCGGGTAGAGCAGCAGGGCTCGGACGCCGGGCCCGAGGGTGCCCGCGGCCCGCTCCCGCGCGAGGTGCGCAAGAATCGGCAGCAGGAAGCTCTCGGTCTTGCCCGAGCCGGTGCCGGTGGCCACCACGATGTTGCGGCCGGCCTCGACCTTGCGCACCGCCTGCTCCTGGTGGGTGTGCAGCGGCCGGTCGGCGGGCAGGTCCGGGCCGGTCAGCCTCAGGAACCCGGGGTCGAGCGCCCCCTGTGCGACGAGCTGGGTGATCGACGCACCGGGCGCATAGGCCGGGGTGGACTCCAGCAGTGGGCCCTTCGTGAGCAGCGCGCTCGTGTCGATCGCGTGGTCCAGCGCCGTGGCCAGCCGGGAGTCGCGCAGCGGGAGCAGCGAGCGCAGGTAGCGGCGGTACCCCGCGACGATCGTGCGGCTCGCGTCGAGCGGGTCGAGGGTCGTCACGGGGAGGGCTCCTTGCTGTGGGTGTTCCAGTGGGTGGCGAGGAGCTCGGCGTGTGCGATGTCGTCGGCCACCATCAGCGGCGCGTCCCGGGTGATCGCCACCCAGGCGTGCCGGAGGTGTCGTTCGATGCCGGCGGCGGTGCGGTCGCCGTGGGCCGCGAGGCGGGCGGCCAGTGCACAGCCGAGTGAGAGGGTGCCTGCCGGGGGACGACCGTTCAGCGCCGCCCCGATGCCGATCGCGTGAATCGACCCGGTTGCGAACCGGTTCAGCTGCTCCAGGTCGTCGGCGGCGGGCGTGGCGATGCCACGGGGTTCGGACACGTCGACCGCCGGGTCGAACCGTGCCCCGGTTCGCGTGGTGCCGGTGGCGAGGATGTCGAGGGCGGCGGGCGAGCACCGCGTGCGCAGCTCGTCGAGCAGTCGCTCCTCGGCGGGGTCGAGCTCGGCGGGGTCCCAGGCCGGGTCGGCGGTGAGGTAGGACAGCAGCGGGCTGGTCAGCAACAACGCGGGCAGCGGGGCCGCGGCCCATAGGCGCTGCACGGCCCCCGGGTCGTCGACGCGCCGCAGCGGGTGGGCCGACAGGCCCGAGCGCACGAGTGGGCCGACGACGGCCGAGGTGTCCAGCCCGGCCCGGGCCACGGCCGACAGCGCGGCGACCGGATGGGCGCCGAGCCGGGACGCACACTCCTGAGCGGTCACCCCGGCGAGCGCGGGCAGGCAGGTGACCGGAGCGCGGGCCGCCGCGATCCACAGCAGATGCAACGCGTCGGTGCTCTCCGGGATCGGACCGCGCCCGGCGAGATACCCGGCCATCGCCCCCGCCACAGGCGACTGCAGCGCCGGCACCTGGTCCTCCGGCCCCACGCGGAACATCACGACGGCGCGGGGCAGCGAGCCGGGATCGACCCAGCCGTCGGGAACCTGCGCGCCCTCCGGGAGGACGGTGACGATCAGCGGCCCGCCCTCGCGGAACGGGGCCGGGAGCTCGACCTCGGTGGCCCCCTCGTCGAGCCGCCCGGTGAACGCCGCCAGCCATGGGGCGTGAGCACACCGGACGCGGACGGCCAGTGCGCCGCGCGGGCGTCGACCGAGCAGCCGCAGCCGTCCCGCCGTCCACCCGATCCCGGTCGCGACGGGGTCCGCACCCCGCACGAACGCCACCTTCGCCTCCTGGCCGGGGAGGTCGAGCCACATCGTGACCAGCCCGGCCGCGCGGACGGTGTCTCCGAGTCTGCGCAGGTCGTAGCGGTACACATCGGCGGTGACGCGACGGCCGGAGATGCGTTGCAGAGCGTGGTCCGGGGCGG
>JAKDLE010000389.1 GCA_030453005.1 Pseudonocardia sp.
GGACCCCCGGCCAGGGAACCCCCGCGGCCGGCGCATACACCGGAGCCGGCTGCTCCGCCCACCCGGCCGGGGGTCCCTGACGTTCACCGTCGTCCCCGTTCGCCACGGTGTCGACGCTACCGGCCGGGGGGTCAGCTCGCGAAGATCCGCCCCCGCAGCATGATCAGCGCGGGGTCGTCGAGCGCGGCGAGGTCGGTGCGCGGGTCGGTGCGGTAGACGACCAGGTCGGCGGGCACACCCGGATGCGGGGCGGGACGGCCGAGCCAGCTGCGGGCGTTCCAGCTCGCCGCGCCGAGGGCGTCGGTGTGCCCGGCGGCGTGTAGGGCGCGCACCTCGTCGGCGATGCGTCCGTGGGCGATGCCGCCGCCCGCGTCGGTGCCCGCGTAGACCGGTACCCCGGCCTCCACCGCGCGGCGGACGACGTCGTGTGCACCCGCGTGCAGCCGCCGCATGTGCGCGGCGTAGGTCGGGTACCTCGCCGCAGCGTCGGCGATGCCGGGGAACGTCTCCACGTTGATCAGCGTGGGTACCAGTGCGGTGCCGCGGCGCGCCATCTCGGCGATCAGGTCGTCGGTCAGGCCGGTGCCGTGCTCGATGCAGTCGATGCCCGCGCCGATGAGCCCGGGCAGGGCGTCGGTGCCGAAGACGTGCGCGGTGACGCGGGCACCCGCGTCGTGGGCTGCGGCGATGGCGGCGCGCAGCACGTCGTCGGGCCAGAGCGGGGCGAGGTCGCCCTCGCCGCGGTCGATCCAGTCGCCGACGAGCTTGACCCAGCCGTCGCCCGCCGCGGCCTGCTCGGCGACCAGCTCGGGCAGCAGGGTGGGGTCGTCGGCGTCGATCGCGAGGCCCGGGATGTAGCGCTTGGGCCGCGCGAGGTGCCGACCCGCGCGGATGATCTCCGGGAGGTCGTCGCGGACCTGCAGCGGCGAGGTGTCGACCGGGGAGCCGCAGTCGCGCAGCAACAGGGCTCCGGCGTCGCGGTCGCGTCGGGCCTGGGCGTCGGACTCCTCCAGGTCGACCGGCCCCGACGGGCCGAGCCCGACGTGGCAGTGCGCGTCGACCAGGCCGGGTACGACGAACCCGCCGTCGACCAGCGTCTCGGCTCCGGCGATCGGCTCCCCGACGAGCAAGCCGTCGCCGTCGACGTACAGGTCGACCGTGGTCTCGTCCGGGAGCAGCACTCCCCGCAGGTGGTACACGGGCCTACTTGCCCTTCGGGAAGCGCAGCTTGCTCGGGTCGAAGCCCGCGGGCAGCTGGTCGAGCCCGGGTGGGAGCTGCTGCAACGTGGGGGGCAGCCCGGACAGGTCGGGCACGCCGCCCCCCGCCCGCGACGGAGTGGGTCGGCCCTTGCCCTTCTTGTTCTTCCGCTTGCTGGCGAGCTTCTTCGTGGCGCTGCGTCCGCCGCCGCCGAAGCCGAACTGCCCGGCCATCTGCTTCATCATCTTGCGCGCGTCGAAGAAGCGGGTGACCAGGTCGTTGACCTCGCTGACCGCCACCCCCGACCCGTTCGCGATGCGCAGCCGCCGAGACCCGTTGATGATCTTCGGGTCGGCCCGCTCGGCTGGGGTCATGCCCCGGATGATGGCCTGCAGCCGGTCGAGGTGGCGGTCGTCGACCTGGGCGAGCGCGTCCTTCATCTGCCCGGCGTTCGCGCCGGGCAGCATGCCCAGGATGTTGCCGATCGGCCCCATCTTGCGGATGGCGAGCATCTGGTCCAGGAAGTCCTCCAGCGACAGCTCACCGGAGCTGATCTTCGCGGCGGCCCTGGCCGTCTGCTCCTCGTCGAACGCGCCCTCGGCCTGCTCGATGAGGGTCAGCAGGTCGCCCATCCCGAGGATGCGCGAGGCCATCCGGTCGGGGTGGAACACGTCGAAGTTCTCGAGCTTCTCGCCGTCGGAGGCGAACAGGATCGGCTGCCCGGTGACCTCCCGGACGCTCAGCGCGGCGCCGCCGCGGGCGTCGCCGTCGAGCTTGGTGAGCACCACGCCGGAGAAGCCGACGCCGTCGCGGAACGCCTCGGCCGTGGCGACCGCGTCCTGGCCGATCATGGCGTCGACGACGAACAGCGTCTCGTCGGGCGACACCGCGTCGCGGATGTCGGTGGCCTGGCGCATCAGCTCCTCGTCGACGCCGAGGCGGCCCGCGGTGTCGACGATGACGACGTCGAACATCTTCGCGCGGGCGTGCGCGATGCCGCGCCGGGCGACGTCGACCGGGTCGCCGACCCCGTTGCCCGGCTCTGCCTGATGACCGGACGCCGAAGCGCCCGGCTCTGCCTGATGACCGGTCGCTGACGCGCCCGGATGGGGCGCGAAGGTCTGCACCCCGGCCCGCTCGCCGACGATCTGGAGCTGGTTGACGGCGTTGGGGCGCTGCAGGTCGCACGCCACGAGCAGCGGCGCGTGGCCCTGGCTCTTGAGCCAGAACGCGAGCTTGCCCGCCAACGTGGTCTTGCCGGAGCCCTGCAGGCCGGCGAGCATGATCACCGTGGGCGGTTCCTTCGCGAACCGCAGCCGCCGCGTCTCCCCGCCGAGTACGCCGACGAGCTCCTCGTTGACGATCTTGACGACCTGCTGGGCGGGGTTCAGCGCACCGGAGACCTCGGCGCCCTTGGCCCGCTCCTTGGTGCGCGCGACGAACCCGCGGACCACGGGCAGCGCGACGTCCGCCTCCAACAGCGCGATGCGGATCTCGCGCGCGGTGGCATCGATGTCGGCCTCGGAGAGGCGTCCCTTGCCGCGAAGGTTCGCCAGCGTTCCGCTGAGGCGCTCGGAGAGGTCGGAGAACACGCGCCCGAGACTACTGGGCCGGGGCGGGGGTGTGCCGCACCGGCGGGTCGAGCGCCAGCCCGGCGCGGGCGCGGGCGCGGTCCAGGACGGTGACGCCTGCCCAGCCGGGTGACGGGATCGGGATCCGCGTCGCCGCCGCGGCGTGCCGGTGGAACGACCGGTCCGGCACCACGCGGCCGCGGTGCGCCTGGCCCCGGAGGGCGTCGGCGGGGTCGACGTCGAGCCAGAGCAGGTGGGCGCCGCGGCCGGTGAGTGCGGCCAGCACGGCCACCGCGACGCGGGCGGCGGGGTCGGTCGCGGGCAGGTGCACCACGACGACGGGCACCCGCGACACCGCCGCCCGCAGCACCGCCCACCGGTGCAGCAGGTGCACCAGCCAGCGGTAGTGCCGGTAGGGCAGCCACGACAGTGTGCGGCCCAGCGCCGCCCGCTGGGCGTCGGAGTCGAGGACGACCACACGGGGATCCGGCGGCAGACCGGCCAGCAGCGTGGACTTGCCCGCCCCGGGCATCCCCGCCACCAGCACCAGGGCCCGGCGCGGGAGGGCCAACCGGAAGGGGCTCGTCCCCGTCGTCACAGCGGCCCCCTGCTCATACGGTGGCAACGCCTGCTGCGGGCGGATCGTTCCGCTGTGCCCAGACGCCGGGCACTGTCAGAGGGCGTCGACGCCGCGCTCCCCCGTGCGGACGCGCACGACCTGCTCCACGTGCGTCGTCCACACCTTGCCGTCGCCGATCTTGCCGGTGCGGGCCGCGGCCACCACGGCGTCGACGACCTTCTCGGCCACCTCGTCGTCCACCACCACCTCGACGCGCACCTTCGGCACGAAGTCGACGCTGTACTCCGCGCCGCGGTAGACCTCGGTGTGCCCCTTCTGCCTCCCGTAGCCCTGCACCTCGCTGACGGTCATGCCGAGCACGCCGAGCCGTTCCAGCGCGGACTTGACGTCGCCGAGCGCGAAGGGCTTGACGATGGCGGTCACCAGGATCATGGGGCGGTCTCCTCAGCGCCGGCCCGCGCGTCAGGCCGACAGATGTGTGGGTCGCGGCCCGCCGGTGATCGTCCACGCCGGGCGTTCCGATCGTGCCACGATAAGGGCGGACGCAGCAGCCCCGCATACCCGCATCCTCAGACCGCTGCGTCCAACACCGCCTTCTCGATGCGGAGCCGGTCGGCCGCGGCGAAGCCGCCGTCGCCGCCCGGACCGGCCAGGCAGAACGAGTCGACGACCGACGACCCGAGGGTGGCGACCCGCGCCCACCGCAGGTCGGCGTCACACCCCTCCAGCGCAGCCGCGACCCGGTGCAGCAGACCGATGCGGTCGGCACCGCGCAGCTCCAGGACCACCGCACCGGTGGCCTCCTCGCCGAACCACAGCACGCGGGGCGGGGCGGGTGTCTC
>JAKDLE010000390.1 GCA_030453005.1 Pseudonocardia sp.
CGGGCCTCGGGGCGTCCTTCGCGCTGGTGCTGGCCGGGGCAGGCGCCGACCTCGTGATCGGCGCCCGCCGGGTCGCGGAGCTGGCCGCGGTGCGCAACGCGGTCCTCGAAACCGGACGGCGGTGCGTCGCGCTCGCGGCGGACGTGACCAAGGCCGGCGACTGCTCCGCGCTGGTCGCCGCAGCGGAGGAGCTGGGCGGCGTCCACGTACTGGTCAACAACGCCGGGACGGGCTACGCCGCGCGGGCCGAACGCGATGACGCCGAGCGCGCCGCCCGGGTCGTCGACGTCAACCTGATGGGTGCCTTCCGGATGGCGGCCGAGGCCGGCCGCGCGATGATCGCGCGGGGGGACGGCGGCTCGATCGTGAACGTCTCCTCCGCGCTCGGGCTCGCTCCGGGTGACGTCCCACAGGCGGCCTACGCGGCGTCGAAGGCCGGCCTGCTCGGGCTGACCCGCGAGCTCGCCGCCCAGTGGGCGGGGCACGCCATCCGCGTCAACGCGCTGGTTCCGGGGTTCTTCTCCTCCGAGATGACCGAGCCCCTGCTGTCGCGGCCTGCGGGCCTCGCCGCCGTCGTCGGTCGTACCCCGCTGGGCCGGGTGGGGCGCCCGGCGGAGCTCGCAGGCCCGTTGCTGCTGCTGGCCTCCGACGCGGGCAGCTACATGACCGGCGCGAGCCTGTGCGTCGACGGCGGCTGGACGATGCACTGAGGCCGGGCGCTTCCGAGCGCTCCCGTCACGACGCATCGAACCGGACCGGGAAGCCGATCATCCCGCGGGAGAGCAGCACCGGGTGCCAGCGCAGCTCGTCCTCGGTGGGCCGCAGCCCGGGCAGCCGCAGCAGGGCCCGGGGGATCGCCACCGACGCCTCCAGCCGGGCCAGCGGCGCTCCGAGGCAGTAGTGCATCCCGATGCCGAAGCCCAGCTGTCGGCCCGGGCGGCGGGTGATGTCGAGCCGGTCGGGATCGGTGAAGACCTCCGGGTCGCGGTTGGCCGAGGACGGGCTGAGGAAGACGCGCTCGCCGCGCCGCAGCGTGCGCCCGCGCAGCTCGACGTCCTCGGCCAACACCCGCGCGACGGTCTTGGCCGGCCCGTCGAAGCGCAGCAGCTCCTCGACCGCGCCGCCGACGTGGGCCGGGTCGGCGGCGAGCAGCGCGCGCTGGTCGGGACGGCGCAGCAGCGCGAGCAGCCCGTTGCCGATGAGGTTGGTGGTCGTCTCGTGCCCGGCGAACAGCAGCAGCACGCCGGTGGAGATGACCTCGTCCGGGCTGAGGGCGTCGTCGGCGTCCCGCGCACTGATCAGCGCCGACAGCAGGTCGTCGGCGGGTTCGCGTTCGTGGTCGCGGACCAGGCGGGTCAGGTACTCGGTCAGCTCGGCCATGCCGTTCGCGCCCGCCGTGTGCCGGTTGGGATCACCCATCCCGCCGAACACCAGGCCGGTGATCTGGTCGGACCAGTCCTTGAACCGGGGATGGTCGCGGCGGGGCACGCCGAGCATCTCCGCGATCACCGATGCGGTCAGCGGGTAGGCGTAGTCACCGATCAGGTCGGTCCGCCCGCTGCCGTCCGCGACGGCCGCGTCGAGCAACTCGTCGGCGACGTCGGAGATGCGGTCCCGGATCCGGTTGACCGCGCGCGGGGTGAACGCGCGGCTGAGCAGCTTGCGCAGCCGGGTGTGGTCCGGCGGGTCCTTGAAAACCATCCAGTCCTCGAGCACGCCGAACGCGGCTCGGACGCCCGGGTCGGCGTCCGGGCCCTCGAGCTTCGCCCGGCGGTAGGGCGCGATGCGGTCGGAGGAGAACCGCGCGTCGCGCAGGGCCTCGGACACGTCGTCGAAGCGGGTGACGAACCAGGAGCGGTACCGCTCGCTCCAGTGCACGGGATCGTGCTCGCGCAGCGCAGCCAGTGTGGGGTAGGGATCGGCGACGGCCCCGGGGCTCAGCAGGTCGACGCAGGCCACGTCGATACCGATGCTGCCCCCGTACGTGGTCCCCCCATGCGTGGTCACGGTGCCTCCAGGAGCGCGACGACGCAGGCGTTGCCGTCGAGGACAGACACCCCGCCGCCCATGGTCTCGACCAGGCCGATGCGGGCGCCGTCGACCTGACGGGCGCCTGCCTCCCCGCGCAGCTGCCAGGTGATCTCGGCGATCTGGGCCAGACCCGTCGCGCCGAGCGGGTGCCCCCGCGACAGCAGGCCGCCCGACGGGTTCACCGGGTGCGCCCCGCCGAGTGCGGTGCGCCCGGACGCCGCGGCCTCGCCACCGCCGCCGGGCGCGACGAGGCCCAGCGCCTCGGTCGTGACGATCTCGCCGATGGTGAACGCGTCGTGGACCTCGAGGACATCGACGTCCGACACCGCGTGCACGCCGGCCGCGGCGAGGGCGTCGGCCGCGGTGTCGCGGACGATGTCGTGCCCCCAGACGTGCTGCGAGGTGTGGTTCCACGGGGCGCCGCTGCGCATCGCGACCCCGCGGACCGCCACCTCCCGGGCACCGCCGGTGGCCGGGCCGAGCACCGCGGCGGCGGCGCCGTCCGACGTGGGGCAGCACTGCAGGAGCGTCAGCGGATCGGCGATCATCCGCGAGGACAGCACCTCCTCGACGGTGTGCCTGCCGCCGTACTGGGCGCGGGGGTTGTGCAGCGCGTGGGCGTGGTTCTTCACCGACACGGCGGCGAGCTGTTCGCGCGTCGCGGCGCCCAGATGCAGGTAGCGGGCCGCGGCCATGGCGTAGAGCGCGGGCAGGGCGAGCCCGGAGCGGCCCTCGGGATCGGTGTCCTCCGGGGTGATCGCGCCGGCGAAGGCGGTCGTCATCTGCTCGATACCCAGCGCGAGCACCCGCCCGTAGCGGCCGGTCCGCACGGCCTCATGGGCCTCGGCGAACGCCGTGGTGCCGCTGGCGCACGCGTTCTCCACGGTGACGACGGGGATCCCGGTGATGCCCATGGCACGCAGGACCCGCTGCGCGACCCCGGCCGGGCCGAACACGGTGCCCACCCACGCCGCGTCGACCTCCTCGACGCCCGCGTCGGTGAACGCCTCGCGCACGGCGTCCCAGGCGAGTGCCACGAGATCCCGCTCCGGTTGGCGGCCGAAGTGCGAGGTGCCGACACCGTGCACGGCGACGCCGTCGCCGGTGGTCCGGTTTCCCGTGCTCATGGCGCCTCCGCGGGAAGGAGCACCTCGGCGGTATCCAATGACGCCTCCGCGGGACGGAGCACGTCGGCGGTACTCACGCCAGCACCTCCACCTGGATGTCGCCGTCCGCGGAACACGCGGCGAGCCGGACCCGGCTACCGATCGCGGGTGCGGTCGCGGTGGCCGCGTCGACGGGTGCCCGGACGTGGGCGAGGACGCGCGGGCCGTCGTCGAGATCGACGTAGGCCAGCGCGTAGGGCGGGGTGCGGCCGGGAACGGGGATCCGGACGACCGTCGCGCTCCACACGGTGCCGTCGGGTCCGAACGAGGCCTGCTCGACCGCGTCGCGGCAGGACGGGCACCGCGGCCAAGTGTAGGCCGCCACCTCCCCGCAGGATCGGCACCGGCGTCCGGTGACCCGCCGGAGCCCGTCGGGCCCACGCTCCACCTGCGGGCGTGGATCGACGGTGATCGGATGCGGCACGGAGTCCTCCAGATGGTCGACCACCGCCATGTAAACAACTCTGCGTTCGGTTATCAAGGCGATCTCGACCGGGGGTTGACAACCTGGGTGGTCTGGACCACATTACAACGACACGTACCCGAACCTGGGTTTGCACTCCGCGTGGCTGTCGCCCGTGGCCCGACCCGCCCCGACGCAGGAGGTCCGATCGATGAAGTTCGGCTTTTTCACCATGCCGGAGCACCCGCCGATCGAGAACTGGACGCTGTCCTACGACCGCGACATCGCTGCGATCGTGGAGGCCGAGCGGCTCGGATTCTCGGAGTTCTGGATCGGCGAGCACCACACCGGCGGCTACGAGAACGTGCCCGTCCCGGAGTACATGATCGCGAAGGCCTCCGCCGTCACCAGTCGGATCCGGCTGGGCACCGGCGTGGTCAACTTGCCGTACCAGGACCCCTTCATGGTCGCCGAGCGGCTCGCGTTCCTCGACCACCTCACCCACGGCCGCCTGGAGTACGGGTTCGGCGGCGGCGGGCTGCCGACGGACAAGGCGCTGTTCGGCCTGGAGCCCACCGAGGCC
>JAKDLE010000391.1 GCA_030453005.1 Pseudonocardia sp.
ACTCCTGGTTGCTCATGTGCGCCTGCAACCACAGGATCAGCTCGTCGAGGAACAAGATCAGGCCGTCGTGGCCCAGGCTCCGGGTGTGCTCGGCGATCACCCCGAGCCCGTCCTCCAGCGGCAGGAACGCCTCCGCGTCGCCGGTGGCTCCGCGCGCGTAGGAGGTCATCGGGCCCGAAAGCAGCGCCGACTCCAGCCCGCGGCGCAGCGGCGAGCCGGGCGGGGCGGCGAACGCGGCGTCCAGGTCGGCGGTGGTCCAGCCGGCGGTGGGGGCACCGTCGATGCCGTCGAGGTCGTCGGGATCGGCGCCCGCCCCGCCCCGGTCCCCGCCGCCGAGCCAGCGGGCGAACGCGGCGTCGTCGGCGAGGAACCCGCGTTGGTGGCGGGCGTCGTCGAGCATCGCGTCGGAGCGGTAGACGGCCGGCACGGCGGCGTCGGGATCGGTGCGGCGAACGTGCGCGACGTAGACGCCGAGGATCGCGGCATCCAGGTCGGTGGCACCCACGAGGTGGTAGGGCCCCATCAGGAAGCTCTTGCCGCGAAGCCACTCGTCGTTCTCGGCGATCACCGGCGCCAGGCCGGGCTTGGCGCGGGCGGCCGGGTGCCCGTCGAGGATGGCGTGCAGCACGGTCAGGAAGTGGCTCTTGCCGGAGCCGAACGACCCGTGCAGGTAGGCGGCGTGCGAGCTGCCGTCACGCTGCGCGGAGCGCACCACCGACAGCGCCTCGCGGAACGCCCGACGCAGCTGGTCGGTGACGACGTACTCGCCCACCCGCTGCTTCGTCGCGTCCTGGGTGAACCCGCCGGTGAGCTCGACCTTGTAGTCACCGGCGTGCACGGCCTCGGGCAGGTGCAGGACGTCGCGCAGGTAGGTCTCGCTCACAGATCGCCTTTCAGTACGGCCGGACTCGGCGCGTCGTTCATCGTGCGCAGCAGCAGGAGGTCACGCTGCATAGACGGGCTCCGGGCTGCAGGCCGCACACGGCGTCCCTTGCGTGGACCGCGATCACGACCGGTTCTCGGGGTCCTCGGGCAGCCGCTCGAGCACCCGGCCGACGAGCTGGGTCAGCGATCGGAGTTGGCTGTCGACGGAGTCGAACCGCGTGGTGTGCTCGGTGAGCGTGTCCTGGACCGCGCGCAGCTCGTCGCGGACCTCGTCCTCGTCGGGCATCTGTCGATCCTCCCACGCCAGGGCCGCGACGACCGGCGGACGGGCTGCCCGCGCCGCACGAGCCGCGGCCGCCACGCGCCGGTCCGCCGATCATCATGCGGACGGACCTGTTCGCGTCTTCGCCCGGCCGCGGGTGGCGGGGGCGGGGCGCCAGGCGCGCAGGGCGTCGACCGTGAGGCCGTGGCGGGTGCGGCGCTCGTCGAGGTAGGCCTGGTACTCCTCGGCCGGGTTGCCGCCCCAGTCCTCGTCGAACTCGCCGTGCCACTGGTGCACCCAGGGCAGGACCTCGGCGAGCCCGGCCAGCAGCGGGGTGACCCGGTCGGTGTCCCAGCCGGACTGCGACTCGCGGTCGTTGACGAGGTTGACCAGGGCCTGCGCCTGGTCGCGGTGGTCCCAGCCCGCCCAGCCGAGCAGCAGGGTGGGGTCGGCGTCCGGGCTCGCGCCGGGGTAGGAGACGAACCGCTCCTTGGGCACGTCGAGCTTCCCGCGCCGGCTCCAGTAGCTCACCTTGCGGAAGTCGGCGGGCTTGTACTTCGGCGGCACCGCGATCTGCAGGTTCTCCCCGGTGCGGTCCTCCTCGCGCTGCAGCTCCCAGGTCTTTTCCCACTCGGCGCGGGTGACCAGGCCGGAGTCCTTGTAGCGCAGGGCGGCGAGGTAGGGCACGTGCTGGTCGGCGAGCACCGACTCCAACACCTGGGCCAGGGTCAGGTCGCGCTTGCGGAGGTGGTCGGCGGCGTAGAGCTGGGCGACGGCGACGACGTCCGGGTCCCCGCCGCTGGGGCGCTCCAGTCGGTCGGCGAGCTGGCTGACGGTCAGCGGGCGCGGCTGGGACTCCCCGTCGCGCAGCGCCGACCACAGCCCGGGGCGCTCGCACCGGTCGAGCAGCCACGCCTCCAGGGCCGCGGCCTCCTTCTTCTCCCAGCTCGGGGTGGCCCAGCGGCGCTTGCACTCGGGGCGCTCGATCAGCGCGAGGTCGCGGCGGTTCTCGATGATCTCGATCCGGGCCTGGACGACGGCGCGGTAGTCGGGCGACCAGTGCGCGGGCAGCTCGGTGATCGGGTTCGAGCCGTGCCGGTCGAACCACGCCGTCTCCGCCTCACCGGCTGCGACCTTGCGGGCGAGCACGATCTCGAACGCCCGCTCCCCCAGCGCCAGCGGCTCCACCCAGCTGTCCGCGACCAGCGTCTTCGCCTCGGTCTCGGTGATCAGGTCGTAGGCGCGGTAGACGGTCCAGTCCAGCTCCTCCTGCTTCGCGATCATCTCCTGGCGGATGGCGGCGTGGCGGGAGCGGGCGAGGTCGAGCGCCTCCCTGGTCGGGGTGGCGTGCTCGCAGATCGCGGACGGTTCGTGGGTGGCGAGGACCTGGGCCAGGCGGTCCAGCTCACGGCCGAGGTCGAGGGGCAGGTCGGCGGGGAGGGGGAACTCCTGGAGCTTGGTGCCGGTGAACTCATATCTGTGTTCCCACGGCTCGTCCGCGCCCGCCTGTTCGGCGCCTGGCCGGCCCTTGTTGTGGCTTACTTGGCGCAACCAGAAGCACGCCATCGAGGAGTTGAGCACACCGAGCAGCGCCAAGTGCTCGTCCTCACTCGCCCCCGATGGCAGCTTGATCACCGGCGAGGACTGCTTGAACACCTTGCCGCCGCGGTCCAGCACGAAGTGGTTGTGTGTCGCCACGAACGCGAATGTGATGAAGAACGGGTGGCCTCCAACATCAGCGGTCACCTGGTGCCACTCGTACCAGGGCCGACCTTCCTGCAGGTACGTCAGCTTGGAAAACGTCAATCTGCCGCCGAGAACGGACCGACAGGGCCAAAGCCACGCGAGAAGCCGGTTCGAATGGTCAATTGCTATCAACTTGAGGCCGGCGTCGTACGGGAAGAACGAGAAGGTGTCGCCGTCCGCCCGCCAGTCGCGAAGCTCGTCTCCGAGCAGAAGTTGCTTCACCGGCGCTTCTGCTCCGACACGACGTAGCCATGCAGCTTTCGGGGCCAGCATGACCTCGTCGGCGTTGGTCATTCCGAACACCCCGGTACGCAGAGCGCGGCGCGCAAGGTTGTCGCCCGTGGTCAGCGACTCGAAGACCTCTCCGGCTCCGCCCCCGCTCACGGTCCACGGAAAGGACGCGAAGCTATAGCGGGCCCCATCCTCGACCGTCACCCACTCCGAGTCGCTGCCGGGCCTGGTGACTTGTGCCGTTATGGCCGTCCACACCACACCCAGGGCCGGATCCGCAGGCTGCCCCGGCTCCCCCCGCACCCCGAGCACCGCACGGATCGGCTGATCCGGCCGCCCGAGGTGGTTGCGCCCGACCAGGATCACGGTCGGCGTGCCGTGCCCGGGGATGTACGCCCCCGACGTGTCGATCACGTGCGTCAGGTGCACCGTGGGAAAGAACTGCTCGATGAGCTTCTTGCCGAACTCGCGCTTCATGAACGAGTTGGCGGTGATCTGCCCGACGAACCCCGCCGCCCGGTCCGAGCCGGCGGTCCGCACCGCGAGCTGGAACAGCCGCTCCGCGAACGGCACCGACAGCGCGTACTTGCCCGAGCAGGCGCCGTAGCGGTCGCGGTAGGCCTGGTTCTCCAGCCGGTCCTTCACCGTGATGTAGGGCGGGTTGCCCACCACCACGTGGTAGCTGGCCCGCCCCAGCAGGTCGGCCGCGGCGAACTCGTCGACGTCCTCCGTGGTGTAGCTGTGCGGCTCGCCGGTCTCGAACAGCTCGCCCTGGCGCCCCGGCGCCCCGCGCCCGTGCAGCAGCGAGTCACCGACCGCCACGTTGATGGGGAACTCCCGAGCCCGGTCCAGCCGCGTCTCACCGCCGGCCTCCAGCGCCGCGACCAGCAGCCGGAACCGCGCGATCGACGTGGCGAACGGGTTCTTGTCGCAGCCGTGCACCGATTCCAGCGACCGACGGATCAGCTCCCAGTCGTCGGTGCCCGGCTCGGACGCCCGCCAGGCGGCGAGGATCCGCCGGAACAGCCCGAGCAGGAAGTGCCCCGACCCCGCGGCCG
>JAKDLE010000392.1 GCA_030453005.1 Pseudonocardia sp.
GCAGCGCCAGACCGATGGACACGGCCTCCGCCGCCCCGAACCGGCTACCGGTCAGGCAGATCTCGCCGGCGCGGGAGTAGCCGACCGCCCGCACGAGCGGGTAGGTACCACCCAGGTCGGGCACGATGCCCAGAGCCGTCTCGGCCATGCAGAACCGCACGTCCTCGGCGACGACCCGCAGGTCGCACGCGAGTGCGAGCTGGAATCCGCCGCCGATGGCGTGCCCGTGCACCGCGGCGACGGTGACGCGCGCGGGGTCACGCAGCCAGGCGAAACCGGCCTGGTAGCCGGCGATGACGGCATCGGCGGCGGCCTCGGGCAGGTCGGCGAGGCCGGCGATCCCCGGACGGTCGGGGGCCGGGGTGAACAGGCTGCGGTCGAGCCCCGCGGAGAAGGCGCGACCGGAACCCCGCACGACGACCACCCGCACCTGCGCGGGCAGCGACTCCCCGACGGCCGCCAGCGCCCGCCAGGTGTCGGGCGTCTGGGCGTTGAGCGACTCGGGGCGCGACAGCGTGATCGTGGCCCGCACGCCGTCGACGTCGAGCGCCACTCCGCCGCGGTGCAGCAGGTCGGTGTCGGTGGTGGTCATGGCGGGGACGCTACCCCCGCGCCGACCTACTTCTTCTTGGTGCGGGTGGCGCCGCCGCGTCCGCGCAGCGTGACACCGGTCTCGGACAGCACGCGGTGCACGAAGCCGTAGGAACGGCCCGTCGACTCGGCCAGCGCCCGGATGCTGGCGCCCTTCTCGTACTTCTTCTTCAGGTCGCCTGCGAGCTTGTCGCGCTGGGTGCCGGTGATACGGGCACCCTTCTTCAGGTCGGGCATGACGTCGCCTCCTCGTCGCCACCCCGCGGCAACGCCGCGCGATGGATCGTTCGGCCCCCGGAACATGAATGATCGTCCACGGGCGTACCCGGTGTCAGGAGATCCACTCGGTGATCGGTGAGCGGTTCGTCCGAATGGATCACGCGGACGGGTGATCATCCGCGCCCCGCCGACGGCTGTCCTTCACCCCGACGCCGTCCGCGGGCCACCCGAAGGACGACCACCGTTCCCGGCGGGCGCGGACCACGTCGCCTGCGGTGGGCGTTCGGGTGGTGCGGTCGCTCGATCAGGCCAACTGCACGAGCTCGAGGTACTCGCCCGACCAGAGGTCCTCGGTGCCGTCTGGCAGCACGATCACCTTGTCCGGGTGCAACGCCTCGACCGCCCCCGGGTCGTGGGAGACGAGCACGACCGCGCCGGTGAAGCGGCGCAGGGCGTCGAGCACCTGCGCACGGCTCGCGGGGTCGAGGTTGTTCGTCGGCTCGTCGAGCAGCAGTACATTGGCCGCGCTGGAGACGAGCCCGGCCAGCGCGAGCCGCGTCTTCTCCCCGCCCGAGAGCGTCCCGGCAGGCTGCTGGAGCTGCTCGCCGGAGAACATGAACGTGCCCAGCACCGTGCGCAGCTGCTGCTCGCCGGTGTCGGGCGAGGCGTGGCGGATGTTGGCCCACACACTCGCGTCGGGGTCGAGGGTCTCGTGCTCCTGGGCGAAGTAGCCCACCCGCAGACCGTGGCCGGGCTGCACGCGGCCCGCGTCGGCCTGCTCGGTGCCCGCGAGCAGCCGCAGCAGCGTGGTCTTGCCCGCGCCGTTGAGTCCGAGGACCACGACCTTCGCCCCGCGGTCGACGGCGAGGTCGACCCCGGTGAACACCTCCAGCGACCCGAACGCCTTGCTCAGCCCCTCGGCGGTGAGCGGGGTCTTGCCGCACGGAGCCGGGTCGGGGAACCGGATCTTCGCGACGCGGTCCTGCTGCTGCTCGGGCTCCAGCCCGGCGAGCAGCTCGTCGGCGCGGCGTGCCATGTTCTTGGCCGCCACGGCCTTCGTGGCCTTCGCGCCCATCTTCAGCGCCTGCGTGTGCAGCACCGACGCCTTCTTCTCGGCGTTGGCGCGCTCGCGGCGGCGCCGCTTCTCGTCGGTGGCCCGCGCCTCCTGGTAGCGGCGCCAGTTCATGTTGTACGGGTCGACCTCGCCGCGGGTGGCGTCGAGGAACCACACCTTGTTGACGACGTCGGCCAGCAGGTCGGTGTCGTGGCTGATCACGACGAGACCGCCGTCGTGGTTCTGCAGGAACGAGCGCAGCCACGTGATCGAGTCGGCGTCGAGGTGGTTGGTGGGCTCGTCGAGCAGCAGCGTGGTGGCGCTCTGGGCCCCGCCGTCGGTGGCCGAGAACAGGATGCGCGCGAGCTCGACCCGGCGGCGCTGGCCGCCGGAGAGCGTGGCGATCTGCTGGTTGAGGATCCGGTCGGGCAGGCCCAGGTGCGCGCAGATCCGGGCGGCCTCGCTCTCGGCCGCGTACCCGCCGAGCGCGGAGAACCGCTCCTCGATGCGGCCGTACTCGCGCACGGCCTTCTCGTTGTCCGCGCCGTCGACCAGCTCGGCCATCGCGTTCTGCGCCTTCTCCATCTGCCGCAGCATCAGGTCGAGGCCCTTGGCCGAGAGCACGCGGTCCTTCGCCGTGACGCGCAGGTCGCCCTCGCGGGGGTCCTGCGGCAGGTAGCCGACGGGGCTGTTGGCGACGACGGCACCGCCGTAGGGCTCGCCCTCGCCCGCGAGCACGCGCATCGAGGTGGTCTTGCCCGCGCCGTTGCGCCCGACGAGGCCGATGCGGTCGCCGGGCTGCACGCGCAGGGTGGCCCCGGACAGCAGGATCCGGGACCCGGCGCGCAGTTCCAGATCAGTTGCGGTGATCACGAGAGAGACTCCAGAGGGGATCCGGCGGGGACGTCAACGGGGCCGAGGCGGCCGCCTACCCGATCCGGATCACCGATCCAGAGTACCGGCCGGCGCCTCCCGTTTCGGGAAGTAGGGTCCGACCATGACTGATCTCACGGGCCGCACGGCCCTCGTCACCGGCGGCAGCCGCGGGATCGGCTACGCCATCGCCGCCGAGCTGCTCTCCCGCGGGGCCGCGGTGACGATCACCGCGCGCAAGCCCGACGAGCTCGCCGCGGCGGGCGAGAAGCTGGCCTCCGACGCCGCGGGCGGCGACTCGTCGCGGGTGCTCGCGCTCCCGGCCAACGCCGGGTCAGCGGAGTCGCGCGAGGAGTCGGTGAACCGCACCGTCGAGCGGTTCGGGAGCCTCGACATCCTGGTCAACAACACCGGCATCAACCCCACCTACGGCTTCCTCATGGACGTCGACCTCGACGCCGTCCGCAAGACCTTCGACACCAACGTCGTCGCCGCGCTGGCCTACGTGCAGCTGGCCTACCGGGCGTGGATGGGCGAGCACGGCGGCTCGATCGTCAACATCGCCTCGACCGCGGGCCTGCGCTCGACCGGGGTCATCCCGGCGTACGGGGCGTCCAAGGCCGCGCTCATCCGGCTGACCGAGGAGCTGGCCTGGCAGCTCGGCCCGGCGATCCGCGTCAACGCCGTGGCGCCCGCCGTCGTCAAGACGAGGTTCGCCACCGCGCTCTACGCCGAGGGTGAGGAGAAGGCCGGCGCGGCGTACCCGCTCAAGCGCCTCGGCGAGCCCGAGGACATCGCGAACGTGGTGGGCTTCCTGGTCTCGGACAAGGCGGGCTGGATGACGGGCGAGACCGTGCGCGTCGACGGCGGCGTCCTCTCGACGGGCACGCTGGGCTCCGCCTGACCGCCGTCCGGGCCGGGGTCGACGTCGGGATCGGTCGGCCGCCACCGCCGGTGATCGACGTCCGGGAACGGGCTGCGCGCCGGGGCCTGCCACGGGTTCCGAGACGCTGATCACGGGGAGCACCTGCGAGACCCGGCCGCGACACCGCGACCTGATCGTCGCCGCGGACCACGGGCGGTGGCCACGTGTGAGACTGGCCCCGTGGAACACGATGTCGACGTCCTGGTCGTGGGCGGCGGGCCCGCCGGTCGCGCGCTGGCGGCGTCCTGCGGTTGGCACGGGCTCGACACCGTGCTGCTCGACCCCGCTCCGCACCGGCCGTGGCCCGCGACCTACGGGATGTGGAGCGCGGAGCTGCCCGCGTCGCTGCCCGGCTCGGTCGTGGCCTCGCGGGCCCGCGGACGGGCCGTGGCCGTGACCGAGCACCGGCTGGGCTGGGAGTACGCGGTGCTCGACGTACCTGCGCTGCGGGCCCACCTCGACGCGGCCATGGCGGGTGCCGGGGTGCGCGCGCATGCCGGGCGCGCGGTGGCGCG
>JAKDLE010000393.1 GCA_030453005.1 Pseudonocardia sp.
TCGCCGGTCACCGGTGGCGCCGGGCCGCAGCAGGTACCAGCACGCCGCCAGCCACGGGACGGCGAGCAGTGCACTGCCGAGCACGTCGGTGGGGTAGTGCACCCCGTAGTAGAGGCGCGACAGGGCGACCGAGGCGGCGATGAGCACCGCCGCGGCGAGGACCAGCCAGCGCCACCACGCGCGGGTGCGGGTGAGTACGACGACCGCCACCCCTCCGTAGAGCGAGATCGCGGCGGAGGTGTGTCCGGACGGGAAGCTGGACGTGGGGAGGGCGGGTCCCAGGTGTTCCACGGGCGGCCGGGGCCTGCTGATGATCGTTCCGGTGATGAGGAACAGGCTCAGCTCACCGATCAGCACCACGGCGAGGAACAGCACGGGCCGCCATCGACGCGTCACCGCGAGCAGGAGTACGGCGGCGACGAAGGACAGCGCCAGTACGACCGGCGTGCTGCCCAGCGGACCGACCAGCTGCGCGAGCTCGGTCGCGGTGGGCGTGCGGTGCTCCGCCAGCCATCGCACGACCGAGATGTTGACGGCGTCCACCGCGGTACCGGGCAGCACGACGGTGACCAACCAGCCCGCACCCAGCAGGACCCCGAGCAACAACACCCAGCCGACGAGCAGGGCGGCGGCCCGTCGCCCCGGGTGCGCCACGACCGGCGCGGTGCCCTCCGGGGCCGGGGCCAGCTCCGCGCCCGCCTCGGGCGCCAGCCCTCGGGTCACCGGCCCCGCGGGAAGGCCCGCGTCGCGGCGCCACGCCCGGAACGCGACCGTGGTGACGGTGAGCCAGCCCAGGCCGAGCAGCCAGCCCGCGACGACGTCGGTGAGGTAGTGCACCCCGAGTGCGAGCCGGGTGAACCCGATCGCCACCACGAGCACGGCCACCGCGACGATCACCGACCGTCGCGTCCGCCTGCCCAGCACGGGCAGCAACACCAGGAGCAGCACGCCGTAGGTCACCACGGACGCCAGAGCGTGTCCGCTGGGGAAGCTGGGGTCACCGACCGAGACGAGGGGGGCGTCGACGACCGGGCGCAGCCGTCCGACCAGGAGCTTCACGGTGGGCGTGAGCACCAGCGCGCCGAGCCCGGTCACCGCGACGAAGCCGGCGAGCCGCCACCGACGGCGCACGAGCAGCGCGACCCCCAGCGTCGTCAGGATCACCCAGGTCGCGGTGGAACCGCCCAGCCCGGTGACCCGCTGCAACACCGTGACCAGAACCGGGTGGCCCGCGACCGCTCCGTTGAGCCAGGCCGCGATGCGCCGGTCGAGCGCGAGGACCGGCGACTGTGCGACCACCAGCGCCAGCAGCACGGCGAAGCCTGCCGCGCCCAGGACCAGAGCGGCCAGTCCGGCCGAGCTGCGTCCGACGAACAGCTCGGCGCGGCGTCGCTCGTCCGGCGCGGTCTCGGTGCCGGTCCGGCCACTCACCGGGGTGACGGTATCGGGTTGCGCATCCCAGCCGGTACCCCTCGGCGCCCGTGCCCAACCGTCGATGCCCGCGGGGTTCCCCGGCGCGGCGAACGGGTAGCCGACGGCGTGACGGCTGATCACCTGTTGACCGACGGACCGGCGCGCTGGCTGCTCACCGCGGCGGAACGGGCCAACGACGCCACCGAGATCGACGTCGGGCGACCCGCCGGGCAGGGCTGGGCCGACGGGAACCTCGTGCGGCCACTCGTCCACGGCGTGGCCTACTTCCGTCGCCTGCGCGAGGAGCTCGCCGACTGCGGCGAGGGCGACCAGGTGTACTTCGCGGCCTGGCGGGGGGACCCCGCGCAGTGGCTGGACGGGCCCGGCACCGCCGTGGCCGTGGAGCTGGCGAGGGCCGTCAGCGCCGGTGCGTCGGTCAACGGACTGATCTGGCGCTCGCACCTGGACCGGCTGCAGTACCAGGCACGCAACAACCGGGACCTGGTCAAGCTCCTGCAGGTCCTGGGCGGCTCGGTGCTGCTCGACCAGCGGATCCGCCCCGGTGGGTCGCACCACCAGAAGTTCGTCGTCGTCCGCAGGCCCGGGCGACCGGAGACCGACGTCGCGTTCGTCGGCGGGATCGACCTGAGCCACAGCCGCCGTGACGACGCCGCGCACCACGGCGACCCGCAGCCGCGCTCGATGGCCGCGGTCTACGGCGACACCCCGGCCTGGCACGACGCCCAGCTGGAGATCCACGGGCCTGCGGTGGCCGAGGTGGAGCTCTGCTTCCGGGAACGGTGGGACGATCCGACCGCTCCGCGGCACCTGCCGTGGCTGTGGGTCTACGACAAGGTGCGCAGGCGCAGTGAGGGCACCACCGGAGGAATCCCGAGCCCGCTACCGGCGCCACCACCGTGCGGTCCGCACACGGTGCAGCTGTTGCGGACCTACCCGGCCAAGGCCCTGCGCTACCCGTTCGCCCCCGCTGGGGAGCGCAGCGTCGCGCGCGGCTACGCCAAGGCGCTGGGCCGCGCCCGGTCGCTGGTCTACGTCGAGGACCAGTTCCTGTGGTCACCACTGGTCGCCCGGGTCTTCGCCCGCGCGCTGCGCCGCGTCCCCGGCCTGCGGATGATCGCGGTCATCCCGCGCAGTCCCGACGGTGACGGCGCGGTGCAGGTGGCCGCGAGCGCCGTGGCACAGCGCCGCGCACTGGAGACCCTCTACGCGGCGGGTGGGGACCGAGTCGAGGTCTACGAGATCGAGAACGCCGAGGGGCTGCCCGTCTACGTGCACGCGAAGGTCTGCGTCATCGACGACGTGTGGGCCGCCATCGGCTCGGCCAACCTCAACCGGCGCTCCTGGACCCACGACTCCGAGCTGACCGCCACCGTGCTGGACCAGACCCCCGACGGACGTGGTCCGGCCGGGCCCGGCGCCGATCCCGCCCGGCGCTTCGCGCGCGAGCTGCGGTTGCAGCTGTGGCGCGAGCACCTCGGCCGCGCCGACGGCGACGACGACGATCTCGTCGACCCCGACCGGGGAGCAGGCGTCCTGCGCCGGGCCGCCGCGGAGCGCGACGACTGGCACGCCGCGGGATGCACCGGCCCCCAACCGGTGGGCAGGCTCCGTCGCCACCCCACCCCGACGGTGTCGCGGACGACGCACTGGTGGGGACCCGCGGCCGTGCGGGTCGTCCTCGACCCCGACGGGCGCCCCCGCGGGCCGTGGGCTCAGCGGCGATGGTGAGCCGCAGCGGTTCGGTGCCTCGCACATGAGCTGCAGCAGTTGTGCGGAGACCGGAAGGGCTGTGCCGCCCGCGCTGAGGTGGGCCGCCGCGCTGAGGTGGGCCGCCCGCGCTGAGGTGTGGCGCGACCGCTACACGGCGATGAAGGTGATGTTGTGGCGGCCGGTGGCACCGTCGGGGCCGGGGTTGATCGGCGGAACGCGTTCCGCGGTCTGGATCTCGCCCGAGCTGTTGGTGGCGCGCACGGTGACGGCGTGCAGGCCGGGCGCGACCTGGACGCGGGTGTACCACATCCGCCAGGTGACGACGTTGACCTCGGCGCCGAGCTCGGCGTCGACCCAGGGCCCGTCGTCGAGCCGTACCTCCACGCGGGCGATCCCGACCGTGGGTGCCCACGCCGGGCCTGCGACGGTCACCTCGCCCGCGGGAACCCGCGCGAACGGCTCCGGTGCGTCGATGCGGGACGACGTCTTGATCGAGACGATGTTCTCGGGATCGTTGTCCCAGCCGCGTTCCTCCCAGTAGGGGTCGAACTCGAAGGTGGTCAGCTCGAGGTCGGTGACCCATTTCGTGGCGCTCACGTAGCCGTACATACCGGGGACCACCGTGCGCATCGGGAACCCGTGCTCGGGCAGCAGCGGCTCGCGGTTCATGCCGATCGCGAGCAGGGCGTCGTCGCCTGCCTCGAGCACCCGCCGCAGCGGGGTGCCGATGGTGAACCCGTCGACCGATCGGCCGACGAGCTGGGTGGCCGCGGGGAGCGGCCCGGCCTCGGCGAGCAGCTCGGCCAACGGCACGCCGATGAAGTTCGCGGTGGAGACGAGCGGGCCGCCGATGAAGTTCGACACGCACTCCATCGTGATCGTCTTCTCCACGAGCGGCCGGGACGCGATGTCGTCGAAGGAGAGCACGATCTCGCGGTCGACCAGCCCGTGGATGCGCAGCCGCGCGTCCTGGGCGCGCAGCCGCGGCACCGTCAGGTTGATGTCGATGCGGTAGAACTGCTCG
>JAKDLE010000394.1 GCA_030453005.1 Pseudonocardia sp.
TCCTTGACCGCGGCCAGCACGTCGTCGACCAGGCCGGGGTTCGCCTCCACCAGCGGCCCGTAGTGACGCCACCAGCCCGCGCGCTTGGCTCCCGACTGCAGCAGCGGCCAGTCGGCGACGGGCAGCAGGCTCGCCTCGTGCGCCCAGGACTCCACCAGCAGCCGCGGACGGCGCGCCGAGTGCGCCCACGCGGCCTCGTCGAGCAGCGCGGGCGCGTACGCCCCGAGCCTGCTGAACACGGGCATGTAGTGCGCCCGCACGGCCACGCTCACCGAGTCGAGCTGCAGCAGCCGGATGCGGTCGAGCACCCGCTGCAGGTGGCGCCGGGTGACCGGGCCGGACGGCACCGGGTCGGTGAACCCCTGCGCGGCCAGCACCGCCCGGCGGGCGGCCGGTGCACCGATCGTCTCCACACTCACACCACGGATGCTGCCAGTGACCGTTCGATGAATCGTGACGTTCTGTCCACTCATCGAGCCACCGCCTCGCAGCGATGGCGTTGACCGCTGGCGCGGCCTTCCCGTGGCAGTCCGACTGCGGCACCGGCGAGCCGGTCCCGTCTGACATCGGTTCCATCGGGCTGCTCCCGGCGCAACTCGCCGGTGTCGGCCGACGCGAGGGCGGCCAGGTTGAGTGCGGCGTTGTGGTCGCGGTCGAGCACACTGCCGCACGACATGCAGGCGAACGTCCGCTCGGACAGGGCCAGCTTGGCTTTCGCTGTGCCGCACTGCGAGCAGGTCTTGCTGGAGGCGGACCAGCGGCCCGCCACGACCAGGCGCACACCGGCGCGCGTGGTCTTGTAGCTGAGCTGTCGGCGGATCTGCGCCCAGCTCGCGTCGGCGATGTGGCGGGCCAGGCGCCGGTTGAGCAGCATTCCGGCCACGTGCAGGTCCTCGATCACGATGACGTCGTGGTCGCGGACGAGCCCGGTGGTGAGCCGGTGGATGTCGTCGCGGCGCAGGTTCGCCACCCGGGTGTGGATGCGGTCGGCTCGGGCGCGGGCCTTGCGCCACCTCATCGACGGCTCGGCGCGGGTGCGCCGGTCCGGGCCGGCGCGGCGGGCGCACACCCGCTGCGCTCGGCGGAGCTTGCGCTGCGCGGTGGCTAGGCGCCGGGAGTTCGCGGTGTGCTCGCCGGTGGACAGCGTGGCCAGCTCCTTGATGCCGAGGTCGACGCCGACGACCCGGCCGTCGATGCGCGCGACGGGCTCGACGTCGGGCAGCTCGACGGAGAACGACACGTGCCAGCGCCCACGCTGCCAGGACAGGGTCGCCGATCGGATCCGGGCGGTCCCGGCCTCGACCTTGCGGGCCAGTTTCCGGGTCGACTCGTGCGTGCGCACCGCGCCGATGACAGGCAGCTTCACATGGCGCCGGTCGGCGCCGAGACCCAACGCCCCGGTGCTGAACCGGCAGCTCAGGCGGGCGCGGTGCTTGGACTTGAACCGAGGCATCCGGGCACGCCCGGCCGTGCAGTTACCCAGCGCGGCCGCCAGGTTCGCGCACCCCGACGCGTAGGCCTCCTTGCTGTTCTGCGCCCACCACGGCGCCACGACGTCCTTCGCGGCGTTCCACGCCTTCCGCAGGCTGTAGGCCGAGGTGTTGACCCACGCGGTGAGCTGGTCACCGATCAGGCCGTAGCTCTGCTCGGCGGCGCGCTGCGACCAGTTCGCCTTCACCCGGGCCAAGCACCAGTTGTAGGCGACCCGCTGCGCACCGCAATGCGACCGCATCGCCTCGGCCTGCTGCTCGGTCGGGTCCAAGGCGAACAAGTAGGCGCGGATCACACCCCGAGGCTAGGACCGAGCACCGACAGAACCTGTCACCCACGCCCAGCTGAACCGCAAAGCCGCGAGTACGCGCCTGTCGATTGATGAGAACCTCCGACAGAACGACACAGAGCAGCGCAGTCGTACGCATTTTGGGTGTCGTCACGCTCGGGCTCAGCATGCAACCTCCGGACTCGCGGCGCTGCGGATCGAAGCCGCCCCTTCGGCGCGCTCGCAAGCGAACGGCCGAGGGGCCCGACCTCCCGGGCACCCAGGAGCGGCCGCCGACAGATTTCTGCCCAGCCGGACCCACGACCGATGAGCCCTGTCGCCCCGGATGCCCGGGCCGTCCTGGTCGTGCGGTATCCATGCGCCATGGCCATCGCCGCGGTCCGCGCCGCCGTCCCGTCCGACGTCGAGGAGATCGTGCGCATCCAGTCCGGCACGTGGGAGTCCGCGTACGCCGCGTTCGTCCCCGCCGATGCCCTCGACGCGCTGCGCGGCCCGCAGGCCCGGGAGGCGTGGACCGCGGCCGTCGGCAGTGGCCGGGTCCTCGTGGCCGGGGAGGGCGATCAGACCGTCGGGTTCTGCGCCGCCGCGCTCGCGTCCCCACCGGAGGGCACCACCTCGTCGGTCGAGCCGACCCTGGGGCCCGAGGCCTGGGGCGAGGTCGGCGCACTGCTGGTGGAGCTGCGGTGGGGCAGGCGCGGGCACGGCGGGCGGTTGCTCGCCGCCGCCGCCGACGCGCTGCGCGCCTCCGGAGCGATCTACGGCCTGGCCTGGCTCCCGGAGCCCGACGAGGCCTCCCGCCGCTTCTACGCCCGCGCCGGGTGGGAGCCGGACGGCGGCGTCCGCGCTCTGGACACCGGTGAGGGCACGCTGCGCGAGATCCGCGTGACGGGCTCCCTGGACCTGCGGCTGCAGGACTGAGACGCTCGCTACAGCCTGGGCGCTACAACCCGAGCAGGGGCTCCAGGCCGACCGTCAGACCGGGGCGGTCGCCCACCCCACGGATCGCCAGCACCACGCCGGGCATGAACGACGCGCGGTCGATCGAGTCGTGCCGCAGAGTCAGCGTCTCCCCCGCCGTCCCCAGGATCACCTCCTGGTGCGCGACCAGGCCGGGCATCCGCACGGAGTGGACGCGCACGCCGTCGACACTCGCGCCGCGCGCCCCGGGCAGCTCGCTGGTGGTGGCGTCGGGCGGCGGGCCCATGCCCTCACGCGCCGCCGCGATCATCGACGCGGTGCGCACCGCCGTGCCCGACGGGGCGTCGACCTTACCCGCGTGGTGCAGCTCGATCACCTCCACGGAGTGGAAGAAGCGCGCGGCCTGCGCCGCGAACTGCATCATCAACACCGCGCCGACCCCGAAGTTCGGCGCGACGAGCACGTGGCCCGGCCGCTGCGCGAGCCACCCGCGGACGGTGTCGAGGCGGGCCTCGTCGAACCCGCTGGTGCCGATCACCGCGGCGATGTCGTGGTCGAGGCAGAACCGCAGGTTGTCCAGGGCCGCGCCGGGATGGGTGAAGTCGACCGCCACCTCCGCGCCCGCGTCGGCGAGCATGGAGATCGGGTCGCCCTCGTCGACCCGCGCGACCAGCTCCAGCCCGTCGGCCTCGGTCACCGCACGGCACACCTCGGCACCCATCCGCCCGCGCGCGCCCAGCACGCCCACCCTGATCGTCATGGCGGCCAGCCTAGAGCGCCGTCGGACCTACGCCGCGAGGACGAGCCCGCCGATCCACACTCCCGTAGCCAGCAGCCCCGCCCCGAGCTCGATGAGGATGCTCACCCCCACGGCCAGCAGCGCCTGCCGCGTGGAGGGCCAGGCCAGGGCGCGGTCACCGAGACGGGCCAGCTCGGCGACGTAGACGCCGAGCACGAACCCCAGGAACAGCCCCAGCACCGGGATCACGAAGAACCCGATGATGCCGAGTACGCCTCCCGCCGCGATCGTGCGCCCCGGTACCCCGGAGTCGCGCATCCGCCGTCCGGGGAGCAGGTACTTCGCGATGCTGCCGACGACGACGATCGCCGTCGCGATGCCCAGCACCGACCAACCCAGCGCGTCGCCCCGGGGCACCGCCCACACCGCGACCCCGGCCACGATCAGCGCCAGGCCCGGCAGCACCGGCAGGAGCACCCCGGCGATCCCGACGACGATCAACACCGCGGCGATCAGCGTCTCAACGGCCACGCCCCGCAGCATGCCACGGACCCCCGACCGCTCGGGGGCGTCCGGGGGGACCCGCACTTCCGGGCGGCGCCACCCCGCGCGCCCTCTGCACGCCCCGCGCGCGCAGCAACGCGCGCGACCCGCCCACCACAGGCGCGGCGACTCGGAACGCGCGCGACGTCAGTACGCGTCCGGTGGGCGGGGGAAGTC
>JAKDLE010000395.1 GCA_030453005.1 Pseudonocardia sp.
GCCTACGCCTACGCCCGCACGGGCTACCACCGCGCCCTCGACTCGCTGCGCAAGAACGGCTGGCGTGGTCAGTGCCCGGTGCCGTGGGAGCACGAGGCCAACCGCGGCTTCCTGCGGGCCGCCACCTCGGTGACCCCGGTCCAGGCGTCCTCGGTGCGACAGACGCGAGCCATCGCCCGTGCCTCCAGCTCCATCTGCGCCTCGATCGGCTGCTCCCACGTGGAGAGGAGCAGGTTCTTGATCTCGCCGAACGCCCGAGTGGGCCCGTCCGCCAGCTCGGTGGCCAGCTCCCGCGCTGCACCGTCCACGTCGTCGACCACCTCGGTGACCAGCCCGAACCCGTGGGCCTGCTCGGCAGTCCAGGTCTGGTTGCGCATGAGGAACTCCGCGGTGCGGCGGACCCCGATCCGGCGGGGCAGGAACGTCGACCCGCCGCCGTCACAGAGCAACCCGATGCCGGTGTACGCGGCGTAGAACGACGCCGAGCGGTCGGCCAGGCAGAAGTCGGCCGCCGCGCAGAGCGCCACCCCGCCCCCGACGGTCAGCGCGTGCGACGCGACGATCATCGGGGCATCCATCCGTGCGAACCGGGAGATCGCGGAGTGCAGCCCGACCGTCGCGTTCTTGATGAACACCGGCAGCGCGTCCCGATCGCGGGTCATGGTCTTCAGATCGGCGCCGACGGTGAAATAGCGCCCCGCCGCCGTGATCAGTACCGCCCGCACGTCCCGGTTCTCGTCGCACGCGGTGGCGACACGGCTGAGCTCGAGGCAGAACTCGAGGTCGAACGGGTTGCCGCGCTCGGGTTCGTCGAGGACGACGTACGCGACGCCGTCCACGACGTCCAGGGAGACCGGCGGCGTCACCGGCGAGCCTTCTGCCGGGCGATAACGAGCTTCATGATCTGCGCGGTGCCGTCGCCGATCTGCAGCCCCAGCAGGTCGCGCAGGCGCTGCTCGAAGGGCATGTCGGTGGCGTAGGCACCGTGCCCGTGGGTGAGCAGGCACTGCCCGACGATGTCGTAGGCCAGCTTCGGACCCCACCACTTGCACATCGCGGCCTCGGAGGTATGCGGCAGGCCCTGGTCCTTGAGCCACAGCGTCTGCAGGCACAGCAGCCGCGCCCCGGTCCACTGCGTCTCGGCCTCGGCGAGCGGGAACGACACGCCCTGGTGCTCCCACAGCGCCGCACCCATGCTCTGCCAGCTTCGGGTGTGCTCCCACGTCTCGTCGAGCGACGTGCGCGCGACCGCGAGGCACAGCAGCCCCAGCAGCGCCCGGCTGTAGTCGAAACCCTGCATCACCTGCGCGAAGCCCTTGCCCTCGTCGCCCAGCAGGTGCGACGCAGGGATCCGGACCTCGTCGAAGAACAGCGAGCCGCGCCCGACGCTGCGCCCGCCGTGGTCGTCGAAGGCGCTGCGCGTGAGTCCTGGGGTCTTCAGTGGGACCAGGAACGCACTGATGCCCCGCGCCCTCGACTCGGGCGTGCCCGTACGCGCGAACACGACGGAGAAGCCGGCCTGCGTGGCGAAGCTGATCGACGTCTTCTCCCCCGTCAGGACGTAGGAGTCGCCGTCGCGGCGGGCCCGCAGGCTCAGGTTCGCCGCGTCCGACCCGCCGCTGGGCTCGGTGAGCGCGATGGACGGCAGGACCTCGCCGCGGAGCATCCCGGTGATCCACGGCTCGACGACGTCGGGTCGGCCATGGGTGGTGAGGATCTGCGCGATCAGCGAGATGTTGATCGTGACGTAGCCGAGGTTGAGGTCGTCGGCGCACAGCGCCTCCACCACCAGCCCGGCGGTCAGACAGCTCTCGCCCAGCCCGCCGAGGTGCTCGGGCAGCTCGACGCCGAAGAAGCCGAGCTTGCCCATCTCCAGCAGCGTGTCGCGGTGCAGCGCACCCTCGCGATCGCGCTGCCGGTAGTGCGGGGCGAGGCGGGTCGCGGAGAACTCGCGCGCCGCGGCCACGAGCGCGCGCTGGTCGTCGGTGAGCCCGAATTCCATCAGGCCTCGCCGCGCGCGAGCTCGCGGAGCCGGAACTTCTGCACCTTGCCCGTGGCGGTCATGGGCAGCTCGGGGACGAGCACGAGCCGCTCGGGCAGCTTGTGCGGCGCGATCCGGCGCTCGTCGCGCAGGTAGGACGTCAGCGCCTCCAGGGTGGGCGTAGCCCCCGGCGCGGCGACGACGACCGCGGCCGCCCGCTCCCCCAGCCGGTCGTCGGGGTAGGCGACGACGGCGACCCCGGCGACATCCGGGTGGGCCATCAGGTGGCCCTCCACCTCGCCGGCGCTGATGTTGGTACCACCTCGGATGATGATGTCCTTGAGCCGGCCGGTGACACGGACGTAGCCGTCGGCGTCGGCCTTGCCGAGGTCGCCCATGTGGTGCCAGCCCTCGGCGTCGATAACCGCGGCGCTGCGCTCCGGCTCGCGCCAGTAGCCCAGGATCGCGCCCGGGCCCCAGTAGCAGATCTCGCCCTCCTCGCCGGTCGCGGCCGTGTCGCCGTCCGGTCTAATGATCTTGATCTGTACGCCGTCGAGCGCAGGAGAGCCGTCGGAGCTCGACATCCGCTCCAGCGAGTCCTCGAGATGGCAGCAGGTGGCCGCCATCACCTCGGATGCACCGTAGAGCGGCACGAGCTGCCCGTTGACGAAGACACCGGCGAACTCCTTCGCCAGCGCCTCCGGGATCGGGGCGCCCGCACACAGCCAGAACCGCATCGAGGAGACGTCCGGGCACTCTCCGCGAGCCGCGTCGAGCGTCATTCGCACGAACGGGGTGGCAGTGGCAGTGGCGGTGCAGCGGTACTCGGCGATCCGGCGCAGACCCTCGTTCGGCTCCCAGACGTCGAGCAGGTGGGTCTGAGCGCCGACGGCGAGCGGCACGAGCAGCCCGACCACGAGCCCGGTGGCGTGGGCGACCGGGGACGGCATGAACATCACGTCGTCGGGTGTCATGTGGAAGACGTCGTCTGCGAGGCCGCGACCGGAGAAGTCCAGGGTGTTCCAGGTGTGCACGCAGCCCTTGGCCGTGGACTCGGTGCCCGAGGTGTAGACGATCAGGTGCGGCAGGTCGGGATCACGGTGCGGACCGAGCACGGAGTCGTCGGGGACGGTGTCGCCGGCGCACGCCTCGTCGAAGGACAGCTCGCCGTCCTGCGCCTCGCTGCGGGCGATCAGCAGTGTGCGCAGTTCCGGACACTCGGCCCGCAGGCTACGGAACATGTCCGCGTGGTCGAACGAGCGGAACTGTCCGGTGGTGACCGCCGCGACCGCGCCCGAGTTGCGGAGGACGTGGGCGACCTCGGTGTGCCGGTACACCGTCATGATCGGCACCATCACCGCGCCGATGCGCGCGACCGCCAGATAGGACACCGCGAACTCGGCCCAGTTCGGCAGCTGCACCGCGACCCGGTCACCGGGCCGCACGCCCAGCTCCAGCAACCGGGCTCCGAGGCGGTAGGCGCGGCCACGCAGCGTGGCGTAGTCGAGCTCGACCGTGCCATCGGAGACGAAACGCTGCTCCGGACGCTCCCGGGCCCACCGGTCCAGCAGCGCGGCGGCCGACCCGTCGCGCCACCATCCGCGCTCCCGGAACATCTCGACGGACGCATCGTCGAAGCGACCGGCGACCGTGAGCTCTCTGGTGGTGTCCGTCGTGACCATCGCCGACCTCCGCAACGCTGCGCGTGGTCGCGACGGACGCCGCGACCGGAGAAGGACCCTTGAGTTCTGGACTGTAAAATATGAAGGTCTGACCAAAAGGTCAAGGCCCCATCGTGGGTCAGGCCTGGGCGTCGCCCTGCGCGGGCTCCGTGGCCGGCTGCGCGGCCGGGTCGGAACCGTTGGTGGAGTGCCCGTTGGTCGTCGGGTCACCGCGCTTGACCGCGGCCAGCAGCATCTGCGAGACGTCCTGCACCTGCATGCCCTCGCCGGAGCCCTCGCCCTGCTTCTGGGTCAGGCCGTCGGACAGCATGGTCTTGCAGAACGGGCAGCCGACGGCGATCGTGCCGCCCGCGGCGGCACCGTCGGACCCGGCGACCGGCGTCGACGACCCGTCGTTGAGCGCGGCCTCCGACGGGGTGGCCGCCCCGGAGAGCGTGGCGATGGCCTCCTCGGTGCGGTTGACGTTGACCCGCTGCCCGATCCGCT
>JAKDLE010000396.1 GCA_030453005.1 Pseudonocardia sp.
TCGTGGTCCGCCGCTCCCTGCTCTACGGCGGGCTCACGGCGGTGGTGGCCGCCGCGTACGCGGGCGTGGTCGGGCTCGTCGGCGGGGCGGTGGGCGCGAGCACCGGGGCGCCGATCGCGGCGACGGCGGTGGTCGCGATGCTCGTGCTCCCGCTGCACCACCTCCTGCGTCGCGTGGTGAACCGGATCGTGTACGGCCAGGCCGAGGATCCCTTCGTCACGACGACCAGGCTCGGTCGGCGCCTCGGGTCGGCCGTCACCCCGGAGCAGGTGACCACCGTCGTGCTGCCCGAGATCCTCGCCGGGGTGGTGCGGGCCTTGCCGTTGCGGCACCTGTCACTCGCGATGGCCGACGGGCGGACCTTCTCCCACGGCCCGCCCGTCCCGGACCCGGTCGAGCTGCCACTGCGCCACGCCGGGCAGCTCGTCGGCGCGCTGCGGGCCGCACCGTTGCGTGGCGGCCTGACGCGCTCGGAGCGCCGGGCCCTCGAGGACATCGCGGCCCAGGCCGCCGTGGCCGTGCACGGGGTGCTGCTGATGGGGGAGCTGCAGCGCGAACGCCGGCGCGTGGTCGTGGCGCGGGAGGAGGAGCGCCGCCGGCTGCGCCGTGAGCTGCACGACGGGGTCGGTACCGCACTCGCCGCGGCGAGCTTGGCGGCCGAGACGGCCCGCGACCTGATGGCCGACCATCCCGACGACGGGCGAGCCGTGCTCGCCCGGCTCGGCGAGCAGCTGCGGGACGCGGTCGTGGACGTGCGGGCGGTCACCCGCGACCTGCGGCCTGCCATGCTGGACGAGCTCGGGCTCGCGGGCGCGCTGCGGGAGTTCGGGGCCCGCTGCGCGAGCCCCGAGCGGCCCGTCGACGTCGACGTCGGGGAGCTGGGTGCGGTGCCTGCCGCGGTGGAGGTGGCGGCGTACCTGGTGGTGGCCGAGCTGGTGACCAACGCCTGCCGGCATTCCGGTGCCGCGCGCGTTCAGGTGGCGGCCCGCCGCGAGGAGGCCGACCTGTGGGTGCGGGTGTCCGATGCCGGGCGCGGGATCGATCCCGACGCGGTGGCGGGTGTCGGCACCGGATCGGTGCGGCGTCGGGTCGAGGAGGTCGGCGGTCGCCTCTCCCGCGCCCGCGGACCGGGCACCTCGATCGAGGCCCGGCTACCGCTGGATCCGCGGTGACGATCCGAGTGCTGGTCGTCGACGACCATCCGCTGTACCGGGAGGGCCTGCGCAGCGCCATCGCGGCGATGCCCGCGATCGAGGTGGTGGGCGAGGCCGCCGACGGCGACGAGGCCGTGCAGCAGGTGCTCGCCCTGGACCCCGACGTCGTCCTGATGGACCTACAGATGCCGCACGTGAACGGTATCGACGCGACGCGGATGCTCCGGACGGCCAGCCCGCGAACCGCCGTGCTGGCCCTGACCATGCTCGACGGCGACGAGGCCGTCGACGCGGCGCTGCGGGCGGGGGCGTCGGGCTACCTACTCAAGGGCGCGGGCCGGGCGGAGATCGAGCGCGCGATCAGCGATCTCGCCGGGGGCGCCATGGTCGTCGGCAACGGCGTCGCGGACCGGATGCGGATGTGGTTCGCCGCAGGGAGCCGCGCCTGCCCCGCCACGCCGTTCCCCGACCTCACCGCCCGCGAACGCGAGGTGCTCGACCTGGTGGCGCGGGGCCTGACGAACACGGCCATCGCGCGACGGCTGTCGCTGTCGGAGAAGACGGTGCGCAACCACGTCAGCAACGTCTTCGCCAAGCTGGGGGTCGAGAGCCGGTCCGCCGCCGTCGCGTCGGCGCGGGACGCCGGGTTGGGCAGTGCCAACTCGGGCAGTGGACCGACGTGAGTGGCGGGTACAGCGTGCTTCAGAGAGCCGCATCCCGGCGTGGCCGCCGATGGATCGCACCATTGGCGGGGGCGGCCGTGGGCGCTGCGGTCGCCGCGACCTGCTGGGACCGTCGCAGGCCGACCGGCGAGCAGGTCGCCATCCGCCTGGCGGGGCTGACCCTGCGACTTCTCCCGGTGCTTCCGCGGCGACTCGCACTCGCACTCGTGGCGAGAAGCCGGTCGGCGCGCCCGCCTCGGGCGGTCCGCAGGCGAACCGCGGCGGAGGAGATGTACGCCGCTTCGGTGCCCGTCGTCTGCTGCACCACACCCGGGCCGACGTCGGCGTCGTCGTGTACCTGCACGGCGGGGCCTACGTCCTGGGCCCGGTCGCCGCGCAGTGGCGCTGGGCCGCGGCGCTGGGTGAGGCGGCGTCGACGGCGGTCGTCGTCATCGGGTACCGAATGGCGCCGGACCACCCGCACCCGGCCGCGCTCGACGACGCCGTCGCCGCCGTCGTGGCCCTGCAGGACGACGGGACGCTGGCGGCCGGGCGCTGGGCGCTCGCGGGCGACAGCGCGGGTGGCGGCCTTGCGCTGGCCGTCCTGCAGCGGGCACACCTGACGCCCTGAACCCGACCGTCACCATCCTGACCCACCGGTAGTCGGGGGGGTCGGTCACCGCGCTGCTGGACGTAGGCGCCGACCCGACCGCAGAGGCGGGTCGCCCGGTGAACTGACGCACTCCCTTCGCACAGCGGTTCCGTGTGCCGCACAGCCGTTGCAACCGCTGTGTGAGGTGCAGAACCGTTGTGCGAGCGCGGGGGTCTGCGCCGGCGGAGCGGGACGGTGTCGGGCATGGGGTCCTCCTCGGCGGCCGCCTCCGGGCGCGGCCCGGGAGGAACTGTCCGCGCCCGGCCCTCCCGGGAGCCAGTGATCGGCTGACGTGAGTAGGTAGTTCAGGCGGCCGGTACGATCAGGGCCCCGACCGCACTCGGGACCGGAATGGGGTCGCCGTCCTCGCGCATGCCCTCCAGATGCATCTGGATCGCCCCCTCCATCAAGGTGATGCACTCGTCGTAATCACGAGACACGGCGACACAACCGGGTAGGTCGGGGCTCCAGGCTCCATACCCACCGGTCTCGTCCTGCTCCATCACCACGACGTATCCGTTCACCGCGTCCTCCACTCGATCCCCGCCTGTCTCAGGATGCTCTGCTCGGTACCCGACGGCAACGTATCGCTCGGCTTGCCCGCGATCGTCGTGCGACCGGGCTTCCTCGCGTGACGGTACTGACGATGGCTGCCTCGCTGCGAGAACAGATACCAGCCGTCCGACTAGACCAGCTTGATCATCTCTCGCACCTTCCTCGGCATGCGCCCGACGATAGAGGTGGGCACCGACAGTTTTGGCCGGTCCTACGACCCTGCTGGCAAATTCTCCATGGCCCGGGATCCTGGCAGGCATCGTCCTCGTCATGATCGCCAAGAGCGGTGCCAGGACGACAGATCTGTCGCTCTGCCACCACTCTCGGCGATCATGAGGCCCTCCTGCGCTGGCGGGCGAGGTCTGACCGAATTCGCCAGCAGGGTCTCCTACGCGCCTCCGAGCCGCCGACGGCGGGTCCTTGCCCCGCTGCTCGGGATTGCTCGGGATCGGACCGGGCGGCCGCCGGCTGCCCCGCGGCCGCCGGGGCGTCGCGGCGGTGGTCGGTCGATCGCCACTGTCGGCGGGCCGTCCGGCTCAACGGCCGAGGCCCGCGTCGCGGGCCGGGCGACGGCCTCGGCGCGACTGGTGACCCCGAGCTTCCCGAGAGCGGCGCTGACGTCGTTCTGCACGGTCTGGGTGGACAGGAACAGGCGACGGGCGATGTCGGCGTTGACCGGGTCGCGGGCGACGAGGTCGAGCACCTCGGTCTCCCGGGCCCGAGAGCTCGGGCAGAGGTCCGACGGTTCCGGCGCGACTCGCCGCGACACGCACCAACTCGCCCACGGCGCCGGACGGGGCCGTGTCGCCGGCTGTACCGCGCGATCGAGGAGTACATGCTCGGGGCCTGCGGCTTCTCGCAGACCCGGGTGGCCGCCGTCGGACACGAGTACGAGGGCCTGCCAGCCACCCTGCCCGCAGGCACCACCGCGCTCACGTTCGTCAACGAGGGCGAGGAGCAGCACATGATCGGCCTGGTGCGGGTGAACGACGGGGGGCTCCTGAGCCGGACGGAACGCTGCCACCGCGTGATCAGCGCCGGCTGACCGCGTCGTCAGCCGATCGTAGCCGTCTCGATCGTCAGGGGCTGCACCGGCGCACCGTCGCCGGGCGGCGTCGAGC
>JAKDLE010000397.1 GCA_030453005.1 Pseudonocardia sp.
CGGAGGGCCGGCGGCCGGCGGCGGATCCGCACCGCCGCCCGGGCCGGGTCCGGCCTCGCGGGACGGGTCGCCCCAGCCGCCCGGGGGCGGTCGCCCCCACCCGGGGTGGTCGGCCGGGTGCTCGGGCGGGTACGCGGGCCCCTCGGGCGTCGTCATCGCCGACCCTCCTGATCTCCCGGCCGCGCCGGTGGTGCGGCGATCAAAGCACAACGGTCTACTCCACACCGCGACGACGGCCGGACCGGTCGCGGACACCCGACGATCAGGTGGCGCCGACGGCCACCACCCCGCGTCGGACGGCCTGCCCGGCGGCCTTCGCGACCCGTCCGACACCATCGGTGCGTCCCGCGACGCTCGCGATCTGGTCGAGCAGGTCGAGGACCTGGCGGCACCAGCGCACGAAGTCTCCCGCGGAGAGCTCGGACCCGTTCTGCTCCGCCGCGGTCAGCACCGCCGACAGCGACTCGCCGCGCGCCCACCGGTGCATCGGCCACGCGAAGCCGAGGTCGGGTTCGCGGGTGCGCTCCACCCGGTGGCGGCGCTCGTCGGCGTCGAGCTCACCCCAGATGCGGACGGTGCCCGCCAGCGCCTCGCTCACGGCCCCGGACGGCACCCGCGGCATCGGCGCGTTGTCCCGGCGCGTCTCGTACACCAGCGACGACACGACCGCGGCGAGCTCCGCGGGTTCGAGCCCGTCCCACACGCCGTGGCGCAGACACTCGGCGGCGAGCAGATCGGACTCGCCCCACAGCCGGGCGAGGCGCGCGCCGTGCCCGGTGACGTCCTCCCCGTCGAGGTATCCTCGCTCGTCGAGCAGGCCGCGGATGCGGTCGAAGGCCCGGGCCAGCGAGTGGGTGGTGGCGCGCCGCTTCTGGGCCAGCTGCTCGGTCTCCTTCTCCAGGCGCGCGCGCCGCTCGGCCCAGCGGGCGTGGACCTCGCGGTCGTCGCAGCCGTGACAGGGGTGGGCCCGCAGGGCGCGGCGCAGGGCGGCGAGCTCCGGGTCGTCCACCTCGCCGCCCCGTCGCCTCGGGGCAGGCGGCGCGACGAGGCCGGTCTCGCGCAGCGCCGACGCGAGGTCGCGGCGCACGCGCGGGGTGCGGTGGTCGACGCGGCGGGGCAGCCGCATCCGCCCCAGCGACCGGACGGGCCCGGTGAAGTCGGCCGACGAGAGCCGCCCGGCCCAGCGGTCCTCCGTGAGGACCAGGGGGCGGGGCGCCCCGTCGGCGTCGACCTCCGGGTCGAGCACCACGGCGAGCCCGGCCCGGCGGCCGGTGGGCACCGCGATGACGTCGCCTGCCTTGAGCGTGCGCATCGACTCCGCCGCGGCCTCCCGGCGCTGCGCCACACCGCTGCGGGAGAGCGACTTCTCCTGCGCGCCCACCCGCTGCCGCAGCGCGGCGTACTCCGCGAAGTCGCCCAGATGGCAGCGCATGGACTGCTCGTAGCCCGCCATCGCCTCGGTGTTGCGCTCGATCCGACGCGAGATCCCCACGACGGCGCGGTCGGCCTGGAACTGGCCCAGCGACTGCTCCAGCAGGTCGCGCGCGGCGTCGGTGCCGAGGCGCCCGACGAGGTTGACGGCCATGTTGTAGCCCGGCCGGAACGAGCTGCGCAGCGGGTAGGTGCGCGTGGACGCGAGCCCGGCGACCTGGACGGGGTCGGTGCCCGGCTGCCACACGACCACGGCGTGGCCCTCGACGTCGATGCCGCGGCGCCCGGCCCGCCCGGTGAGCTGGGTGTACTCCCCCGGCGTCAGCTCGGCGTGGGTCTCGCCGTTGTACTTGACCAACCGCTCCAGCACGACGGTGCGCGCCGGCATGTTGATGCCCAGCGCCAGGGTCTCGGTGGCGAACACCGCGCGGACGAGCCCGCGGACGAACAGCTCCTCCACCGTCTCCTTGAACGCGGGCAGCATCCCGGCGTGGTGCGCGGCGATCCCCCGCTCCAGGGCCTCGCGCCACTCCCAGTAGCCCAGGACACCGAGGTCGGCCTGCGGCAGCTCCGAGGTGTGCTTCTCGACGATCCGCCGGATCTCGGTGACGTCGTCGGAGGTGGTCAGCCGCAGGCCGGAGCGGACGCACTGCCCGACGGCGGCGTCACAGCCCGCCCGGCTGAACACGAACGTGATCGCGGGCAGCAGCCCGTCACGGTCCAGGCGGTCGATCACCGTCGTGCGGCTCGGGGGCCGGAACCGGGTGGTGGACCGGCCTCCCCCGCGTGGCGAACGGCCCCGTCCCCGGTCCCACACGGCGCTCTGCCGTTCCAGGTCGCGGGTGTGGCGCACGAGGTCGGGATCGACTTGCAGCGCTCCGGCCTCGTCCTCGCCGGCGAACAGGTCGAGGAGCCTGCTGCCGACGACCATGTGCTGCCACAGCGGCACCGGCCGGTGCTCGTCGACGACGACGGTGGTGTCGCCGCGCACCGTGACCAGCCAGTCGCCGAACTCCTCGGCGTTGCTCACGGTGGCCGACAGGCTCACCAGCGCCACGTGCTCGGGGAGCTGGAGGATGACCTCCTCCCAGACGGCGCCGCGGAACCGGTCGGCCAGGTAGTGCACCTCGTCCATCACGACATAGCCCAGGTGCTCCAGCGCACGGGAGCCCGCGTAGATCATGTTGCGCAGCACCTCGGTGGTCATCACCACCACCTGCGCGTCGCCGTTGATCACCGTGTCGCCGGTGAGCAGGCCGACGGCGTCGGGCCCGTGCCGGGCGACGAGGTCGGCGTACTTCTGGTTCGACAACGCCTTGATCGGCGTCGTGTAGAAGCACTTCTGCCCCTGCGCGAGCGCGAGGTGGACGGCGAACTCGCCCACGACGGTCTTCCCCGCACCGGTCGGCGCGCAGACGAGCACGCCGTGCCCGTCCTCCAACGCCGAGCAGGCGCTGCGCTGGAAGCCGTCGAGCTCGAACGGGAGACCGGCGACGAACTCGGTCAGGTTCGGACGTGCGGCCCGGCTCCGGGCGGCGGCGTAGGCCTCCGCGGGAGCAGGCGTGCTGCTGGCCACCCCCCCAGGTTGGCACACCGCCGCCCACGGCACCCGACATACCCGGTCATATCGGTGTGCCGTGGGCCACCGACCCGACTCAGGTGACGTCGTCGAGGCGCCCGGCGGAGGTCCGTTCCGACACCGGGGTCGGGACGGGCTCCTCGGGCAGCGCGCTGGGGCTCGTGTCTATCGGGCTCGGGGAGGTGTCGATCGGCGACGGGGCGTCGGGGTCCCAGTCGTCCCAGCCCTCGGCGGCCCGCTGCTTGGCCTTTCGCCGGTCGTTGAAGCGCGTGATTTGGATGGCGACCTCGAACAGGACCACCAAAGCGATCGAGAGAGCGATCATGGATACCGGGTCCTGCCCCGGAGTGGCGATCGCGGCGAACACGAACAGCCCGAAGACCAACCCGCGACGGGAGCTGCGCAGCTTCTCGTAGCTGACGACACCCGCGATGTTCAACATCACGACCAGCAGCGGGATCTCGAAGCTCACGCCGAAGATCAGCAGCAGGGCGATGACGAAGCCGAAGTACTCGGCCCCGGACAGCGCCGTGGTCTGCACGCCGTCGCCGATGGCGAGCAGGAAGCTCAGTCCCTCGGAGACCACGAAGTATGCCAGCACCGCACCGGCCACGAACAGGACGGCCGCCACGGACACGAAGCTGAGCGCGTAGCGGCGCTCCTTCGAGTAGAGGCCGGGAGTGATGAAACCCCACAGCTGGTAGAGCCAGATCGGGCAGGCCAGCACGACACCAGCGGTGGCCGCCACCTTCAACCGGAGGGTGAACTGGTCGAACGGTCCGGTGGCGAGCAGGGTGCAGGACCCGTCGGTGGTGAACTCAGCCCGCTGACCGGCGGGGATCGAGCAGTACGGGTCGGTCAGCAGGGTGCCGAGGCTGGGGAGCCCGAAGAACTCGACCGAGTACCAGATGTAGCCGAAGATCGTCGTGACGACGATCGCGGCGAGTGAGATCGCGAGACGGTTGCGCAGCTCGAAGAGATGGTCGACGAGCGACATCGTGCCGTCGGGACTCTTCGCCCTCCGGGCGGCCCGACGCAGGGCGAACTTGGCCACCGGCGCGGGCTACTGGCCGGTGCTGCCGGTGCCCGGCCCGGCGGTGCGGGAGGACTCCTGCTTCACCGTGTGCACCG
>JAKDLE010000398.1 GCA_030453005.1 Pseudonocardia sp.
CGCCATCGCCGAAGCATACTACTTACATCGCGAATTAACGACTCAGGACACTAGACACCCGACGTCCGAGGCAGCCGTAGGCTCGACGGGTGCACACGATCGACCCCGACGACCTCGCCGCCTGCCTGCGCGTGCTCGACCAGATCACCGTCCTGCCGCCCGAACACCCCGACGCCGTGGAGATCCGACGGGCGACCGCCGGGGTCTGGAAGTCGGTCAAGCTGGCCCGGCGGGCCACCAAGCGCGAGGCGGTGGCCGCCGCGGACGACGCCGTCACCGCGGCCACGGCCACCGGTGCGCCCGGCCGGATCGACGACGAGACCGCGGGGCTCCCGCTCGCGTCCGCCGCCCACGGTGCGAGCGCGGGCACGCTGCTGCGCTCGCGCGCCTGCTACACGTGCAAGCGGCGCTTCCACGTCGTCGACGCCTTCTACCACCAGCTCTGCCCGCCGTGCGCCGCACTGAACCGCAGCCGCCGCGACGCCCGCACCGACCTCACCGGCCGTCGCGCCCTGCTCACCGGCGGCCGCGCGAAGATCGGCATGTACATCGCGCTGCGGCTGCTGCGCGACGGCGCGCACACCACGATCACCACGCGCTTCCCGAACGACGCGGTACGCCGGTTCGCCGCGATGGAGGACTCGGCCGACTGGCTGCACCGGCTCCGGGTGGTCGGGATCGACCTGCGTGACCCCGCCCAGGTGGTGGCGCTGGCCGACACGGTCGCCGCCCGGGGCCCGCTCGACATTCTGATCAACAACGCGGCCCAGACCGTGCGCCGCGCCCCCGGCTCCTCCGCCGCGCTCGTGGACGCCGAGCGCGCGGCGCTGCCCGCCGCCGACGTCGAGGTGATCACGTTCGACCACGTCGGCGAGGCGCACCCCGCCGCGTTGGCGGGCAGCCTCGCCGAGCAGCCCGCACCGCACGCCGTCACCGAGCTCGCCCTGGCCGCCCGCCCGTTCTCCGAGACCTACAGCGCGTCACCCGAGCGGATCGCCGCGGGCACCGCCATCGACGCGGGCGGTCTGCTGCCCGACACCGCGTCGGCGAACAGCTGGACGCAGCGCGTGCACGAGGTCGACCCCCTCGAGCTGCTGGAGGTGCAGCTGTGCAACCAGACGGCCCCGTTCATCCTGATCAGCCGCCTGCGCCCGGCGATGGCCGCCTCCCCCGCCCGCCGCACGTACGTCGTCAACGTCAGCGCGATGGAGGGCCAGTTCAGCCGGGCCTACAAGGGCCCGGGCCACCCGCACACCAACATGGCCAAGGCCGCGCTGAACATGCTGACCCGCACCAGCTCGGGCGAGATGCTGGAGTCCGACGGCATCCTGATGACGGCGGTGGACACCGGCTGGATCACCGACGAGCGTCCCCACCCCACCAAGCTCCGCCTCGCCGAGGAGGGTTTCCACGCCCCGCTCGACCTGGTGGACGGCGCCGCCCGCGTCTACGACCCCATCGTGCAGGGCGAGTCGGGCCACGACCTGCACGGCTGCTTCCTCAAGGACTACTCACCGACGAACTGGTAGGAGCACTCACTCGTCGAGCCACCGCAGGATCGCGTCGGTGTGCTCGCCGACGCCCGGGATCGGGCCCATCCGGGGCGGGCGGTCCGGCAGCGTGATCGGCGGGAGCAGCGCGCGGACGGGCCCGGCCGGGGAGTCCACCGACGTCCAGCGGCCACGCGCGGCGAGCTGCGGGTGCTCCAGCACCTCGGCCACCTCCCGCCGCCGCCCGTAGGCGATCCGGGCGTCGGCCAGCCGGGCGGTCAACCGCTCGCCGGTGAGACCCGCGAGGACGTCCCCGATCTCCACGTCCAGGGCCCGGCGGTCGGCGACCCGCCGGGCGCCGGTGTCGAACCGGGGGTCGGCCGCCAGCTCGGGCCGCAGCAGGACCCGCCCGCAGAACGCCACCCACTCCCGCTCGTTCTGGATCCCGAGCACGACCTCGGTGCCGTCGCCCGCCCGGTACGTGCCGTACGGGGCGATGGCGGCGTGGCTGGTGCCGGCGCGCCGCGGCGGCACCCCGCCGCCCGCGGTGTAGTGCAGCGGAAAACCCATCCACTCCACCAGCGCGTCGAACAGGCTGATCTCCAGATGGGTGCCGACGCCGGTGCGCGTGCGGTCGTAGAGCGCCGCGAGGATCCCGGAGAAGGCGTACATCCCCGCCCCGATGTCGGCGGCCGGGATACCGCTCTTGGCCGGCTCGTCGGCGCTGCCGGTCACCGACACCAACCCGGCCTCGGACTGGATCAGCAGGTCGTAGGCCTTCGCGTCGCGGTAGGGACCCGACGGGCCGTAGCCGGAGATCGAGCAGGTCACCAGGCCCGGGTGCCGGGCCCGCAGCGTGTCGGCGCCGAGCCCGAGCCGTTCCGCGGCGCCGGGGGCGAAGTTCTGGACGAAGACGTCCGCTCGCGCCAACAGGCGGCGCATCACGCCGTCGGGACCCCGCTCGGCGTCGGCCTTGAGGTCCAGCGCGAGCGACTCCTTGGAGCGGTTGAGCCACACGAAATGACTGGACAGCCCGTTCACCGTCTCGTCGTAGCCGCGGGCGAAGTCGCCCTCGCCGGGACGCTCCACCTTGACGACGCGAGCCCCCAGCTCCGCGAGCTGCCGGGTGGCGAACGGCGCCGCCACAGCCTGTTCACAGGACACGACCAGGATTCCGTCGAGGGGGAGCACGGGCACCATCCTCCCCTCGGCCGCGTTCCGCGGAACGCCCGGCCACCCACCTGCCGTGCTGGCCCTCGCCTCCGACCGAGGATAGCCTCACCTCTATGACGGGAACCCTCACCACGGAACCGCTGCACACGACGGTCCGGCAGGCCGACGCGGCCCTGCGGTGGTGTGGCGTCCGCATGGGCCTGCCCGTGGGCGATCCGGCGTGGGCGCGCTGTGCCGACGTCGACGCGGCCTACCTGGCCGGATGGGAGTCCCGGATCGCCGAGAGCCTCGTGCGCACGTACGGCCGCAGCGACCCCATGACGCTCGCCGGTTTCTCGCTCGACTGGTACGCGGGCGTCCCCGGCCGGATCGGCGGCGCGCTGTTCCGACTGGCGCGACGCGTCCCCCGGTTGGGCCGAACCGACCTCGCGTTCGCGCGCGAGCCGACCACGCACCACCCGTACTCGGTCGCCCTGCTCGACGACAGGTTCTTCTGCCTGCCCGACGATCCCGACGCCGCTCACCGCGCCGCCACCGTCGTCGCCGACGAACCGGCGCTCGCCGACACCCTGCGCGCCCAGGTCCGGATGCACGCCGACGACTTCCTCCGCGACTTCCGCCCGAGCACCCGGCTTCCCCGCCGGGGCCTGCTGGGCGCCTTCTTCGACGGACTCGACACCGGTGTCTGGTTCGGCGGTGAACCGGGCGCCGCGGCCGCGGAGGTGATCCTCGCCGACGCCGCGACGGTCCTGCCCGGCGCCACGGCCCCAGTTCCGCGAAGCCTCCTCGATCTACCGGTTCACCGACGCCCGCGACCGCGACCACGTCACCCGCCGCCGCGTGGGCTGCTGCCACTACTTCAAGATCGCCGGCGACGGCCGGGCCTGCTCGACCTGTCCCCGCGTCGGCGACGCCGAACGCGTGCACCGCTACAGCGAGCTGGAGGGCTGAACGCCTCAGGAGGGCGCCAGGGCCACCACCCGCGCCAACCCGGCCCGGATCCCCTCCACCAGCAGCGTCGGTTCCGTGACGGCCGCGTCGTCGAGGACGATTCCCACGCAGCCGGTGCCGTCGTGGCCCACCAGCGTGATCGTGGCCGCGCACTCCGTGAGCGGCCCGAGCGGGAACAGTCGCGTGATGCGCGAACCGGCCAGGTACACCGGGTGTCCGATGCCGGGCAGGGAGGCGACCTGGACGTCCGCGCGCCGCGGCCCCGACGCGGTGGACAGCACGAGCTCGCGCATCGCCCCGACCCGCGCCGCCGGGTCGCTCGCGTCGAGCGGAGCCTCGACCACTGCGCCCGCGAGCCTGCCGTCCGCGCCGTCCTGGGTGCCGACGCCGACGGGCAGGCCCAGCGCCACCGTCGCCTCGTCCGTGTCGACGCCGAGCGCCCGGTGGTAATCGCCGAGGGCGTCGAGTACCGCGCCGAGGAACCCGTCGTGCACCGACCCTCCCGCCGCCGCGGCCCCCGCGC
>JAKDLE010000399.1 GCA_030453005.1 Pseudonocardia sp.
CTGGTGCTCCCCCACCCCGCCGCTGAACGCCAGCACGTCGAGCCCGCCCATCGCGGCGGCCATCGCCGCGACGAGCCCGCGGGCCCGGTGCACCCACACGTCCAGCGCGAGTGCGGCGTCGGGCTCGGCCGACCCGACCAGCTCGCGCGGATCGGCCGCCCCGCCCAGCGCGAGCAGGCCGCTGTCGGAGTCCAGGGCCTCGCCGACGTCCTGCGCCGACACGCCGCGGCGCACCAGGTAGGGCGGCACCGACGGGTCGAGGTCGCCGCTGCGGGTGCCCATCACGAGCCCCGCGGTCGGGGTGAAACCCATCGTGGTGTCCACCGAGACGCCGCGGTCCACCGCGCACAGCGAGGCCCCGGATCCCAGGTGCGCGGTGACCGTCCGCAGCGCCCCGACCGGCCGCCCCACAATCTCCGCGGCCCGCCGCGACGACCACTCGTGCGCGAGGCCGTGGAAGCCGTAGCGGCGCACCCCCAGCTCGTCGCGCCACCGCCGCGGCACCGCGTAGGTGGACGCCGCGGCGGGCATCGCGGCGTGGAACGCGGTGTCGAAGCACGCCACCTGCGGCACGCCGGGCAGCAGCTCCCGCGCCCGGCGCAGCGCCACGACGGCGGGGCCCTGGTGCAGCGGTGCGAGGTCGTGCAGCGTGTCGATCCCGGCGAGCACGTCGTCGTCGACGAGTGCCGGACCGGGAAACCGCGTGCCGCCGTGCACGACCCGGTGCCCGACGGCTTCGGGCCGCTCCCGCAGGAACGCGCCCAGCGCGTCGCCCGCGTCGTCGGGCCCGACCGAGTCCTGCCGCACGACCTCGTCCCCGTCGAGCAGCGACAGCTTCACCGACGACGACCCCGCGTTGACCACCAGGATCCTCACCCGGGCCACACCCAGTCCGCCACGTCCGGGGCGTCCTCGCCGTACAGGCGGGTGTGGCGGCGGCAGCGCAGCCGCTCGTCGAGCATGAACTGGCGCAGCGCCGTCTGCCCCACCCCCAGGCCCGGCACCCGGTCGATCACGTCGACGACGAGGCGGAAGCGGTCCAGGTCGTTGAGCATCACCATGTCGAACGGGGTGGTGGTGGTGCCCTCCTCCTTGTACCCGCGGACGTGGATGTTCTCGTGGTTGCGGCGGCGGTAGGTCAGCCGGTGGATCAGCCACGGGTAGCCGTGGTAGGCGAAGATCACCGGCTTGTCCGTGGTGAACAGCCCGTCGAACTCCCGGTCCGACAGGCCGTGCGGGTGCTCCCGCTCGTCCTGCAGCCGCATCAGGTCCACGACGTTGACCAGCCGCACCTTGAGTTCCGGCAGGTGCCTGCGCAGCAGCGACACCGCGGCCACGGCCTCCAGCGTGGGGACGTCGCCCGCGCAGCCAAGCACGACGTCGGGCTCGGAGCCCGCCTCGTTGGACGCCCACTCCCAGACCCCGATGCCGCGGGTGCAGTGCGCGATCGCCTGGTCCACGGTGAGCCACTGCGGACCCTCGTTCTTGCCCGCCACCACGACGTTGACGTAGTCCCGGGTGCGCAGGCAGTGGTCGTACGTCGAGAGCAGCGTGTTCGCGTCCGGCGGCAGGTACACGCGCACGATCTCGGGCTTCTTGTTGAGCACGTGACCGATGAAGCCGGGGTCCTGGTGGGAGAAACCGTTGTGGTCCTGGCGCCACACGTGGCTGGTCAGCAGGTAGTTCAGCGAAGCGACCGGGCGCCGCCACGGGATGTGCCGACACGCGTCGAGCCATTTCGCGTGCTGGTTGAACATCGAGTCGACGATGTGCACGAACGCCTCGTAGCAGCTGAACACGCCGTGCCGCCCGGTCAGCAGGTAGCCCTCCAGCCAGCCCTGGCACAGCTGCTCGTTGAGCACCTCCAGCACCCGCCCGGCCCGGGTGGTGTGGTCGTCGCCGGGCCGGATCTCACCGAGGAACCGGCGGCCGGTGACTTCGAAGACCTCCTGCAGCCGGTTGGACGCCGTCTCGTCCGGGCCGAAGAGCCGGAAGTTCTCCGGGTTGCGACGGATCACCTCGGCCAGCCACCGGCCGAGCGTCTGGGTGGGGCTGACCGGGCCGGACCCGGGCTCGGGCACGTCGACGGCGAACGCGGTGAAGTCCGGCAGCCGCAGGTCGCGCAGCAGCTCGCCGCCGTTGGCGTGCGGGGTGGCGCTCATCCGCCGCTCGCCCATGGGGTTGAGGGCGGCGATCTCCGCGCGCAGCCGCCCATCGTCGTCGAAGAGCTCCTCGGGGCGGTAGGAGCGCATCCACCGCTCCAGCTGTGCCCGGTGCGCGTCGTTGGTCCGGACGCCCGGGAGCGGCACCTGGTGGGCGCGGTAGGACCCCTCCACCTCCTGGCCGTCCACCTCCTCCGGGCCGGTCCAGCCCTTCGGCGTGCGCAGGACGAGCGCGGGCCAGGCCGGGCGCTGCACGTCCCGGCCCGCGGCCAGCTGCTCGGCCGCCCGGACGCGGATGCGCGCGATCTCAGCGGTGACGTCGTCCATCACCTGCGACATCCGGGCGTGCACCGCCATCGGGTCTTCTCCGTCGAAACCGCCGTCGAGCACATACGGACGGTGACCGTCGCCCTCCAGCTGGGCGAGCAGCTCGCGCTCGGGGACCCGGGCCGACACCGTCGAGTTGGCGATCTTGTAGCCGTTGAGGTGCAGGATCGGCAGGACGGTGCCGTCGTGCACGGGGTGGGCGAACTTGTTCGCCTGCCAGCTCCCCGACAGCGCCCCGGTCTCCGCCTCACCATCGCCGATCACGCAGGCGACGAGCAGGTCGGGGTTGTCGAACGCGGCGCCGTAGGCGTGGGCGAGCGAGTAGCCCAGCTCGCCGCCCTCGTTGATCGAGCCGGGTGTCTCCGGCGCCGCGTGGCTGGGGATGCCGCCGGGGAAGGAGAACTGGCGGAACAGCTCCCGCATGCCCTCGGCGTCGTCGGGCACATTGGCGTAGCGCTCCGAGTAGGTGCCCTCCAGCCACGCCGCCGCCACCACGGCCGGACCGCCGTGCCCGGGCCCCGTGACGTAGAGCGCGTCGAGCCCGTCGCGGACGACGACCCGGTTGAGGTGCGCCCACAGGAACGTCAGGCCCGGGGTGGTGCCCCAGTGTCCGAGCAACCGCGGCTTGACGTGCTCGGGCGCCAGCGGTTCGCGCAGCAGCGGGTTGTCCATCAGGAAGATCTGGCCCACCGACAGGTAGTTGGCCGCCCGCCACCAGGCGTCGAGGATGCGCAGGTCGACGTCGGTGTCCGGGCGAGCGTGCGGAGAGGCGACCATGCGGGGCGGATACCCCGATAGGTCGCACCGTGCACACCGCGGCGGCACCGTGCATATGTCGTTCGGTGTGCACGGCGACCCGCTGGTGTGCACGGTGCGCTCACGTGCCCGGCGGGCGCCTGCTCACGTGCCGACGAAGGGGTGGCGCAGCAACGCCGCCACCCCGTCGGCCACGTCGTGGCCGACCAGACCGGTACGGCCGCCGCCGAGGGGGTGGAACACCGCATCCCCGCCGGCCGCCGCGCGGATGAGCACCGGGTCGGCGGGTGCGGGTCCGCCGGGTTCGGCGCCGATCGCACGCAGCTGCTCGGCGTCCCGGGCCGCCTGGGTGGGAGCGCCTGCCACGTAGAAGATCTCCCTGTCGCGGACGACGGCGCCGTCGACCAGCAGCGTGTCGACCTGCTCCGCGCGCAGCGCGGCGAGCACGTCGTCGAGGCCCTCCACCGCGAAGCCCTCCCGCTTCCCGGCCGCCTGCTCGTAGCGGCCCAGCACGGCGTGCCGCTCGGCGTCGACGACGTCGAGCACGGCCTCCGCGACCGCCGCGGCGAGGTCGTCGTCGCCGGTGCCGCCACCGCTCCCGTCACCGCTGTGCTCCACGTCCCCGGCGAGCCCGGCCGCCCGCTCGGGCCGCGCGGCGCGCCGCCGCGCGCGCGACGGCGCGGCGCCCGCGGGCACGACGACCCGCGCCGCGGTCGCCGAGACGTGCGCGTCGACCCGCGCGGCGACGTCGGCCACGTTGCGCCGCCACGTCTCCTCCACGTGCTCCGCGACGTTGAGCTCCGACAGCCCGCCCGTGGACACCTTGTGCACCGGATGGCCGCGGCCCTGCACGTGCTCGGTCGGCTCGGGGCTGCCT
>JAKDLE010000400.1 GCA_030453005.1 Pseudonocardia sp.
CGCGGATGGGTCTGGGCACCCGTTCCGTACGGCGCAACCGATAAGCCCGTGAGGCGTGTCGGGATGGTCGCTACCCTGGGGCCCGTGGAGGAGGAGCGGGCGGAGAACGCCGTCGACCGGACGCTGGGCCGGTTGCGCGCCATCGACAGCCGACCGGCGCCGGACGGTACGGGTCCGCAGCCGAGCCCGTTCCCACCGGAGCCCGTCCCCGACGGGCCGGGGCGCGTGCACCGCGGGTCGCTGGTGGGCCTGACCGCCGCCGACGTCCGCAGCGTCTACACCCGGGCACGGCACGATCGCGCGGCGTGAGAAGGTGGGCCCCGCCCGGCGCATCACGGGCACCGGGCGCAGCAGGGCTCGCCCCGCCGGGTCGCTGCGTGGTGGGGGCGCTGCGTCGTGCACCACACCTGACACTGATGCGGTGAGGGGAGACATCCGGTGAAGACCTTCGACGGGCTGTTCGCCGAGCTGACGGAGAAGGCCGCGAGTCGGCCCGCAGGCTCCGGCACCGTGGCCGCGCTCGACGCAGGCGTCCACGCGCAGGGCAAGAAGCTGCTCGAGGAGGCGGGCGAGGTGTGGCTGGCGGCCGAGCACGAGGCGGACGACGCACTCGCCGAGGAGATCTCCCAGCTGCTCTACCGCGTGCAGGTCCTCATGATCGGCCGCGACCTCACGCTCGAAGACGTCTACAAGTTCCTGTAGTTCACTCCCAGCTTACTTTCAGGAGATCTCCATGCTCCGGGTCGCACTCCCGAACAAGGGCACCCTCGCCGAGCCCGCCGCCACGATGATGCGCGAGGCCGGGTACCGCCAGCGTTCGGACTCGCGCGACCTGTCCATGCAGGACGAGGAGAACCACATCGAGTTCTTCTACCTGCGGCCCAAGGACATCTCCACCTACGTCGGCTCCGGCGACCTGCAGCTCGGCGTCACCGGTGCCGACCTGATGGAGGAGTCCGGCAGCCAGGTGCAGACGGTGCTGGGCCTGGGTTTCGGCCAGTCCAAGTTCCGCTACGCCGCGCCGACCGACGGCGAGATCGGCAAGCTCGAGGACCTCGAGGGCAAGACGATCGCCACCTCCTACCCGCGGCTGGTGCGCTCGCACCTGGCGCGCAACCGGGTGCGCGCCGAGATCGTCAAGCTCGACGGCGCGGTGGAGATCTCGGTGCAGCTGGGCCTCGCCCACGCCATCGCCGACGTCGTCTCCTCCGGCCGCACCCTGCGCCAGCACAACCTGCAGGTGATCGGCGACGCCATCGGGCAGTCGGAGGCCACGCTCATCGAGCGCGAGCCGCGGCCGGACCGCGAGGAGTCGGTCGAGACCAAGGGCGAGAAGCTCGTGTTCATCGAGCGGCTGCGCGGAGTGGTCTACGCCCGTCAGTTCCTGATGCTCGACTACGACTGTCGCGACGAGCTCCTCGAACCCGCCCGCAGGATCAGCCCCGGCCTGCAGGCCCCCACCATCTCCCCGCTCAGCGAGGCGGGCTGGTCGGCCGTGCGCTCGATGGTGCTCAAGCGCGACGTCAACAAGGTGATGGACCAGCTCGCCCGCCTCGGCGCCCGCGCGATCCTGGCCTCGGAGATCCGCTCCTGCCGCGCGATCGACGGCCGCACCTGACCGTCGGGACGGGGAGCTACCGGGGCCGCACGATCAGGCTCTGCGTGGCCCGGCCCACGTGGCCGGACTCGTCGAACAGCAGCGCCGAGACGGTGCCCAGGCCGCCGGGGCCGACCACGGTGTGCGCCTGCACGGCCACCCACTCGCCCACCGGCGCGCGGTGCACGTGCACCGTCAGCTCGGTGTTGACGAACAGCCAGTGCCGGAGGTCGAGCGGCGCACCGATGCCGTTGGCGCTGTCGCCGATCACGGCCAGGCACTGCCACGGGGTGATCGCCTCGCCCTCGACGAGCGGCGTCCTCGGGCGCGCCCACGCGACGCCGGGGCCGGGCTCGGCGAGCCAGCCCGACACCCAGTGCCACTCCAGGGCGTCCATGTAGCCGGGCAGCCAGCCCTCCGGGTGCTCGGTGCGCCGCACGCCCTCGTGCCGGGGCGGCGGCGGGACCGCCTCCCCGGTGACGACGGCCGAGGTGTCGCCGGACGCGAGCCGCCACGCCCGGGCGCGCAGCACCGTGCGCCCGCCCGCGCTCAGCTCGGCCCCGAGCAGCTCGATGTTGCGGCCCGGCCGTTCGACGAACGCCCGCACCCGCACCTCGCCTGCAGGGATCGGCCCCAGCACCTCCACGGTGACGCGCGAGAGCTGGGTGCCCGGCCGGGGGTCGCAGCGCTCGAACGCCCGCACCAGCAGTGCCGCGGGCGGTCCTCCGTGCTGGGCGTCGGCGAACCAGGGCCCGGTGGTGGAGAACGTGGCGTGGAACCGCTCACCGTCCGAGACGTCGCAGCCGGGCGCGTCGAGGGGGCGGTAGAACGGTTCGGGGACCTCCGACATGGGCTCGATCATCCCGTACGGTCCAGGACGCTGTCGTGGGCCGTCGCCTCCGGGTCGGCCGGCCAGCCCGGGTAGGGCGGGGGAGTGCCGTCCCAGGCCGGGCACAGCGCCTTGTGGCTGCACCAGTCGCAGAGCCTGCTCCGGTTGGGGCGGAAGTCGCCGGTGCGGCCCGCGGTGAGGATCGCCTGCCAGATCGCGTCGAGCGTGCGCTCGAAGCGCCGCAGCTCGGCCTCGTCGGGCTCGTAGGTGAGGCACTCGCCGTCGGCGAGGTACATCAGCCGCAGCTGGGTGGGCACGGTGCCGCGCAGGTGCAGCAGGGCCAGTGCGTAGAACTTCATCTGGAACAGCGCCCGCGCCTCGGCGACCTGGCGGGGGGCCGCGCCGGTCTTGTAGTCGACGACCCGCATCCGGCCGCCCGAGGCCGTGTCGAGCCGATCGAGGTAGCCGCGCAGCAGCAGCCCGGACTCCAGCTCCGTCTCCACGAGCAGCTCGCGGGCGTGGGGCTCCAGGCGGCGGGGGTCCTCCAGGCGGAAGTACGAGTCGACCAGGGAGCCCGCCGAGGCGAGCCACCCGTGGAGCTCGGAGTCGTCGGCGTCGCCCGCGAACAGCGCGTCGGCGAGCCCGGGGGACTCCCGGCACATCTCGTCCCACACCGGGGCGACCAGCGCGCGGGCCCGCCCGGGCTCCCGCTCGGCGGCCGGGAGGTCGAAGAGCCGCTCCAGCACCGCGTGCACCACCGTGCCCCGGACCTGGGCGCGGGTGGGCTGCTCGGGCAGGCGGTCGATCGCCCGGAACCGGTAGAGCAGCGGGCACTGCTTGAAGTCCCCGGCACGCGACGGCGACAGCGCCTTCCTGCGGTGGACCCGCTCCACCGGGCCGACCGGGGCGGCGCCGACGGCGGGGAGGGACTCGGTCATGGGGCCGAGGGTAGATGGCCCCACCGACAGCCGACGGGCGCGCCGATCCCCTCGACCGGAGGCCCGCCCGCCGTGGATACGGTGGGCCGCGATGAAGAGCATGCGATCCGCCGCAGCCGTGGCCACCCTCGTCCTCGCCGTGGTCGGGGTGGGCACCGCGTGCTCCGTCGACGGCACCGAGCCCGCGGCGGATGCCCCCGCGTCCGCCGCTCCCGGTGCCACGACCGACGCCGCGACCTCGCCCACGGAGGCCGAAGGCGCGGTCGGCGCCGAGGAGCTCGCGGTCGAGGCCGCTCTGCGGGCCTACCAGGCCGCGCTGGCCACGGGCGACGTCGCCACGGCCTGCGGGCTCAACGCGCCGGAGACGAGCGTGCAGCTCGTCGCCGCGGTGCTGGCCGCGGGCGGCCAGGTCGGTACCTGCGAGGAGGCCCTGGGCGCCGTGCTCGCCCAGCCCGGGGCCCGGGAGACCGCGACCGAGGCCGCCTCCACCACCACGGTGCAGGACGTCGTCGTCGAGGGACTCGATGCGACCATCACCTGGACCTCGCAACGGCAGGGCCAGACCCGCACCGACGAGGCGGCGCTGCAGTCCATCGCAGGCCAGTGGCGGCTCGTCGGCACGCCCGCCTGACAGCGGACCCACCTGCGGGCCGGGTGACGGCGCCCCGCATCCCGCGGTGACTCCGGCCCGGTCGCCGGTCGCCGGAGCCCGTCCCGTTAGCGTTGCGCCCCGTGCCCGACGATCCCGC
>JAKDLE010000401.1 GCA_030453005.1 Pseudonocardia sp.
CGACCGGGTCGGCCACCTCCGCCAGGATCGCCCGGGCCAGCGGGTGCTCGCTGCGCGCCTCCAGCGCCGCGGCCAGGGCGAGCACCTCGTCGCGCCCGGCCCCGCCGGTGGTGGCGACCTCGATCACGGCGGGCCGGTTGCGGGTCAGCGTGCCGGTCTTGTCCAGGGCGACGCCGCGAACCTTCCCGAGGGTCTCCAGCGCGGCCCCGCCCTTGATCAGCACCCCGATCCGGCTCGCCGCGCCCACCGCGGTGACGACGGTGACCGGCACCGAGATGGCCAGCGCGCACGGCGACGCCGCGACGAGCACGACCAGCGCCCGTTCGATCCACACCAGCGGGTCGCCGAACAGGCTGCCCACCCCCGCGATGACCGCCGCCACAATCATGATGCCGGGCACCATCGGCCGGGCGATCCGGTCGGCCAGCCGCTGCGCCGCGCCCTTGCGGGACTGCTCGGCCTCCACGATCGCGACGATCCGGGCCAGCGAGTTGTCCTGCGAGGTCGAGGTGACCGCGACCTCCAGCGCCCCGCTGCCGTTGATCGACCCGGCGAACACCTCGGCGCCGGGACCGGCCTCCACCGGCACCGACTCGCCGGTGATCGCCGAGACGTCCAGAGCGGTTCGCCCGGTCCGGACCACGCCGTCGGTGGCGACCCGTTCCCCGGGCCGCACCAGCATCAGGTCACCTACGCGCAGTTCGTCCGGGGCGATCATTTGCTCCAGGCCGTCGCGCAGCACGGAGGCCTGGTCGGGCACGAGCGACAGCAGCGCCCGCAGGCCGCGGCGGGTGCGGGCCAGCGAGTGCTCCTCCAGCCCCTCGCTGATCGAGAACAGGAACGCGAGCGCCGCGGCCTCGGCGTACTGGCCGAGCAGTACCGCGCCGATCGCGGCGATCGTCATCAGCGTGCCGACGCCGATCCGGCGCTTCGCCAGGCCACGCAGCGTGCCCGGCACGAAGGTCCATGACCCCGCCAGCAGCGCGACGACCTCCAGCCCGAGCACCACAGCGGGCGGTCCGCCGGTCCAGCCGACGAGCAGCGCCGAGCCCAGCGCGATCCCGGACCCGGCGGCGAACCGCAGCTCGGTGACCTCCCAGATCCGTTCCGGCTCGTGCTCCTCCTCGGCGCCGGCGGGGCGGGGTTCCTGCGGCCCGCAGCAGGCGTCGCTCATCGCACACCGCCGGCCGGGGCCCCGGCCGGACGCGCCGCGGTGCCGTAGTTCTCGCACAACGCCACTGCGGATCCGGTGGCCGCCAGCAGCGTCTCCGCCGCCTGCAGCAGGTCCAGCAGCTCCGGGCGCGACAGCGCGTAGAACACCTGCCGGCCCTCGGGGCGCCCGGAAACCAGCCCGCAGTCGCGCAAGCAGGCGAGATGCGCCGAGACCGTCGACTGGGCCAGACCCAGCTCCGCGGTCATGTCCACGACGCGCGTCTCCCCGGCGGCGAGCCGCCGCACGATCGCCAGCCGGGTCGAGTCGGCCAGTGACCGGAACAACGCCACCGCCGAACTCGTGTCCGCGGCTCCGCAGCAGCCCGCGTCATCAATCGTCATACAGCGATATTAGCGGCCAGAGCGGATAGATGCCAGGGTGGTGCCCAGCCAGCACGTCAGGATCCGGCGCGACCCTGCCGCAGGTCCGGGGTGGTTCACCGCGTCAGGCCGGGAGCGGGGCTGCGCCACGGTCGGCGAGCATCTGACGGATGGCCTGACTCTCCGCGGTCTGGGCGGTGAGCATCTGGGCGGCCAGGTTTCGCACCTGCTGCTGCGTGGCCCGCTCGGCGGCGTAGCTCAACATGCCGGCGCCGCCTTCGTGATGGCGCAGCATCAACTGCAGGAACAGCACGTCGGCGGCTGGTCCGGTGCTGGCCCGGAGCCGGGCGAGCTCCTCAGCCGAGGCCATTCCCGGCATCCGGGCCCTGCCGTCTGCGGCGTGGCCCATGCCGAGTTCAGTGCTCATGTCCGACATCCACCGCAGGTACCCGTCGAGCGGGAAGGCAGGCGCATCCCACAGAGCGAGCCAGCCCTGCATCTGCCCGACCTGGGCGGTCTGTCCCGATTCGATGTCGAAGGCGAGGGTGCGGACGGCCGGGTCACCGCTGTTGTCGCGCGCCCAGCCGGCCATCTGCACGGCGTTCCGGTGATGCACGCTCATGTCTTGGGCGAACCCGACGTCCACGGAGTCCGCGTCCGGTATAGCCCACCCCGCGGTGCCGGAGCGCCCGAGAAGCAGGCCTCCGGTGGCCGCCAGCAGCATCAGCGCCAGCACCGCACCCGCTGCGACCACCATCTGCGGCCAACGCGACGCCCCGACAGACTCGACGACGATCGACGGGTCGTCTGCTGGGGTATCCGCGCGAGTGTCGGCGCTGTCTGCGGGTGTCCGGCCGGTCATGATCCACCTCCGGTGGGCTGGTCTGCGGCGGCCTCGGTCTCGGCCCGGACGCCGGGTTGCCCGGCCGCTGAGACCGGTGGGGCAGGCTGGTAGGGCAGTGGGGCGTCCTGGTCGAACCGGCCGGGCCCCAGCGCCCGGCAGCTGGCGCCGTTCTCGGGGTGGGTGTTGGGGTTGGCGCGCAGCGCGGTCAGGAACTGGTCGATACGGGGTTCGGCGGCGTCGGCGAGCTTGAGCTGATGCCCCAGGGCTGCAACGTGATCGGCTGGTCGAGGCCCGACTGCGGCCATTCTGACGGCTCCTTCACAAGGAGACTTCATGACCCGGACTCCAAGGAGACGATCGTCTCACGGGCGGTCGGCGCCTGCAGCGGATTGAAGTTGGGATTGATGGACATCGCCTCAGTCAAAGCCGCCAGCGACTCATCGGTGCGACCCAGCGAGGCCAAGATCATTCCTCGGTGATAGAGGTAGCTCGCGTTTCGCCAACCGAGCTCAACTGCGCGGTCGGCATACGTGATCGCCTCGGTGTAGCGGCCGTTCACATACAGCGCCCAGGCCATCGAATCGGCGCTGAAGATACTCTGCCTCCGCCCCCATTCGGCCTCGCCAACCTCAGCGCCTCCGCCGGCTCGCCGTGGTCCGCCGCGATCAACGCGGCAACCTGGTCGTCGGTGGACCCCTCCGCGGCGTAGAGCCGCTGCTGGATCGCGAGGACGTCGTACTGCGCCTGCGCCTCCTCGTCGCGTCCCGCGGCTTGCAACAGCTCGCCGTACTCCAGCAGGTACCCGGGTAGCGGGACGCGGGTGGTGATGCCCTGGTACAGGGCAAGCGCCTCGTCTGTTCGCCCCTGCGCCCACGCGACCTTGGCCGTTCCCTGCAGCAGGGCGACATCGTCGGGTCGCGCGGTCAGACCGGCGGCGTACTGGGTGGCCGCCTCGTCGACGTCTCCGTTGTTCCAGGCCAGCTCGCCCAGGTAGTAGCGGCAGAACGCCACATCCTCGGGAGACTGCGCGGCGAACAGCGCCCGCTCCAGCGCCGCTCGGGCCTCGTCGACGCGGCCACGGAGCTCCAGGTCGTAGGACGCCCAGGTGAAGGCGGCCAGGCCTGGCTCGACACCCAGCATCTCCTCGAGCGCAGCGGTCGCGGCCTCGGACTGGCCGAGCTGAGCGTAGGCGTCGACGAGCACGCCGTACACCTCACCGGTGTAGGGCCGCAGTCGACGTGCTCGCTCTCCGTAGTCGCGCGCGGCCTCGAAGTCGTGACGGGCGTTGGCCAGCTGGCCCAACCCGATCAGCGCCTCGCCATTGTCGACGGGGTCGACCTGCAACGAACGATCGAGCGCGCCCTGCGCCTGACCGTAGTACGACGGGTCACCGGTGATTCGGGCCCGCTCGGTGTCTGCGGCGCCGAGCCGCGCCCACGTCGGGGCGTCCTCGGGTGTGCGCCGCAGAGTCTGCTGTGCGTTGTCGATCAGCTTGTCGAGAGCACTGGGCTCGGCGACAGGCACCGCGCTCTGCAGTGTCGGCGCGGAATCGGGTGCGAGCAGACTCGCCCCGGCGATAACGACCAGCAGTAGGCCTATCAGCATCAGCAGAACGGGGACTCGGGACCGGGAGCGGGCCGGGAGCGGGGGGAGCGGGGGTCACCATTCATAGGAGAAGACCTTGGGCTCAGCCGGTCGTAGCATTTGATCTTGCCGAGTCGGTGAGACAGGAT
>JAKDLE010000402.1 GCA_030453005.1 Pseudonocardia sp.
GGGGGGGGGGGGGGGGGCGGGGGGGCGGGCGGGGCCCCGGCCCGGGGGTGGGGGGCGGACACCGAGGGCCTGGGCGTGGCATCCGATGCGCGGCGCGTCGACCCCGGCGACATTCCTTCGGCGCCGCAGGCGCGCCGACTCGACGATGCGCCGCCGCAGGCCGGTCGGTCGGCCGACGGTTCGTTCGCGGGTGACGCCGTGTTCGCCGCGCCCCTTGCCGTGCCCCAGAACGGGACGCAGCTCTCACCGGAGTCTGAGGCACAGATCACCGAGCTCGGGCACACCGCCCGCGCGCACGCCGCCGGTACAGACGTGGAGCCCGTGGACCCCGACACGTGGCTCGCTGCCGCGCTGGCGGAGCTCGACCGCATCTGGGGTACCTCGCCCCAGGCGGCCAACGGCTCCGGCGCGACGGCGGAGGCGACGGAGACGGCGAGGGCGGAGACGGCTTCCGGGGGGATGTCCGCAGGGGGGATGTCCGCAGACGACTCGACGGTGGGAACGGCGGTCCCGGCGGTGACAGGCACGACCGCGGCGGATACGACCGCGGGAGGGAAGGGGGTGGCCGGGTGCGTCGTCGTCCTCGACCTGTCCCGAGCGGGCGAGCGGTTGCCGACCGAGGCGGCCGCGCCCACCGTGGCGCGGGTGGCGCAGCGGCTGGCCGACCGGCTCCCCCCGTCGTCCCGGCTCCGTGAGGACGGTGTGGGAGCGGTGTCGGTCGTCCTGCCCGGTCGGGACTACGCCGCGGCGTCGGAGTGGATGCACGGGGTATTGCCCGGACTGGTCGACGGGCTCACGGTCGAACCGGCCGCTGTCGGGTCGCTGCTGCGGGCCGCCGTGCACGACGTGAACGGGGTGGTCGGTGCACAGATCCTGCAACGCCTCGACGGTGCGCGTCCGGGCCGCGGCCCAGCGGGGCAAGCGGCTGCGCCTGCTCCGCGGCACGCGGCTCCCACACCGGATGGGCCCGGAGACGGTCCGCCGGGCGACGTCGGACCGGATCGCGGCACCGCCTCCGCCCGAGGGCCGGCCGGTGCCGGGCGGGGCGAGGCGGGCACCCGCGCGACCGGGCAGCAGCAGGTCCCGACGGGTGGGCGGCACGACGAGTCCGTCGCCCGACCGCCGTACCTGCCTGAGGGCGTGGTCGTGCGGCCGGGCAGCGGAGGACGACGACACCGGCGAGGGCCCGATTCCGCCGGGACGGACGACGTCGCACCGGGCCCGGCGCCGAGTCCGGCCCCGCAGTCCACCGAGGGTCTCGGGCTGGCCGACCTGCTGGCGGGGGCACTCGCCGCCTACCGCGGCATCTGAGGTCGGCGGGCGCCGGTCACCAGCGAGTGGCGGCGTGCTCACCCGACCGGCCGCTCCGGAGCGTCCGAGGGGCATTAGGGTGGGCCCGGCCGGTGGCGCTCCACCGGTCGCGGTGATCCCGCGACCGTTCGGGGTCGGCCACCTCAGCACACCGACCACCCAGAGGGAACACCCCGAGACCTCGGAGCGCATGTGACGAGTCGGACCCACGAGCGGGCTTCGGGGTCGAACCCCGAGCTTGCGGCACTCCGGGCGCTGTACGCCCGACACGCTCCCGACCTGGAGCGGCTCTCCGGCGACCATCTGCCACTGCTGCTCGCCGCGGCCCGCTCGCACCTCGAGTTGGCAGGCACCCGGATGGCGGGAGAGCCGTTGATCCGGGTCCACGACGCGAGTCCGGAGCCTGCGGGCGCGGAGACCGCGCATGCGGAGCGCACAGGATCCACGGGCCCGGTGGTGGAGATCGTCACCGACGACATGCCGTTCCTCGTGCAGTCGCTGCTCGCCGCGATCGACCGGGCGGGCGGGGAGGTGCAGCGCGTCATCCACCCGATCGTCGTGGTGCGGCGCGACGCCGACGGCGGGCTCGTCGAGGTGCTCACCGAGGCCGACCCCGCGTCGCCGCCCGCCGGTGCGACCGTCGAGTCGTGGATCCATCTCGACCTCGCGCCCCAGGCGGTGGCACACGAGGATCTCGCGTCCCGGCTCAACAAGGTCCTCCGCGACGTTCGGGAGATCGTCGGGGACGCCGAGCCGATGCTGGCCCGAGCCCGGGCGATCGCCGACGAGCTGCCTGCGCAGGCGCCGTCCGGTGCCACCGTCCGGCCCGCCGACGTCGCGGAGCTGCTGCGTTGGCTCGCCGACGGCCACGTCACCTTCCTCGGCTACCGCCGCTACGTCGCGTCGCCCGACGGCGAGCTGCACGCGGATCCCGGGTCCGGGCTGGGCGTCCTGCGCCGTGACGAGGCGGCGCGCACGTTCGCACCGCGCGTGCCGAAGGCGCCCGCGGAGCCCGACCTGCTCGTCATCACCCGCGCCAACGACCCCGGGCCGCTGCGGCGCGAGCACCCGTACTACCTGGCGGTGGCTCAGGTCGACGGCGCGGGCCGGCTCACCGGCGAGCACCGGTTCCTCGGGATGCTCACCGTGCCCGCGCTCTACGAGAGCGTGCTCGACATCCCGGTGATCGCCCGCCGCGTGCGGTACGCCATCCGCCAGGCCGGGTTCCCGTTGGAGTCCTACTCCGGCCAGCAGATGCTCGGGGTGCTCTCCGACCTGCCGCGCGAGGAGCTGCTCAGCGCGAGCACGCAACGGCTGCACGACACCGCCGTGGGGGTGCTGGCGGTGTCGGGGCGGCGGGCCGTGCGGCTGTTCCTGCGGCCCGATCCCTACCGCCGATTCCTGTCCTGCCTGGTCTACCTGCCGCGCGACCGCTACACGACGTCGTCGCGCCTGGCGATGGCCGAGGTGCTGGCGCGGCGCCTCGGCGGGTCGGGGGTGGACTACACGGCACGGGTGTCGGAATCGGCGCTCGCGCTGGTGCAGTTCACGGTGCACGCCGCCGCCGACGCGCCCGGTTTCGACGACGTGGACGTCGTGGCGCTGCAGGACGAGCTCACCGAGGTTGTGCGCACGTGGGACGACCGGCTGCTGTCCACCGCCGACGGGGTCGACCTCGGTGCGCTGCTCGGCGGCGTGCCGGAGGCCTACAAGGCCGCCGTCGATCCCGACGCGGCGCTGGAGGACCTGCGACGGGTCGTCGCGCTGACCGGGCCGGGCGACTTCTCGGTCCGGCTGCACCGCGGGTCGACTGATTCGGGGTCGACGGGCTCGGGGTCGGCGGGCTCGGGCGAGGTGCGTCGGTTCAGCCTCTACCTCGCCGGAGCGCCTGCCACGCTGACCGCCGTGCTGCCGCTGTTGCAGCAGTTGGGGGTGGAGGTGCTCGACGAGCGCCCGTCGGAGTTCGTCCGGCCCGACGGCCTGCGCTGCTGGCTCTACGACTTCGGTATCCGCGTCGACGAGGCCACCGGCGCCGCGCTCGTCGGCCGGTCCGAGGCCGACGTCGAGCACGGCTTCTGCACGGCGTTCAGCGCCGCGTGGCGAGGCGACACCGAGACCGACCGGTTCTCCGCGCTGGTGCTGCGGGCGGGGCTGCCGTGGCGTGAGGTCGCGGTGCTGCGCGCCTACGCCCGCTACGCCCGTCAGCTCGGCAGTCCGTACGGGCCGCAGTACATGGCCGAGACCCTCCTCACCCAGCCCGCGGTGGCCCGGGCGCTGATCGGGGTGTTCCGGGCACGGTTCGACCCCGCGACGGCCGAGCAACAGCGGGAACGGGCCGAGCTCGCGGCGTTGGCCGAGGCGCGCGGGCTGATCGACGCCGTCACCGGGCTGGACGCCGACCGGATCCTCCGCGGTCACCTCGCGATGATCACCGCGACGCTGCGCACCAACTACTTCCAGCCGCGCGGGTACTTCTCCTTCAAGATCGACCCGTCGGCGGTCCCGGACATGCCCGCGCCCCGGCCGCGGTTCGAGATCTTCGTGTACTCGCCGCGGGTGGAGGGGGTGCACCTGCGGTTCGGCGCGGTCGCCCGCGGCGGTCTGCGCCACTCGGTCCGCCCGCAGGACTTCCGCACCGAGGTACTCGGCCTGGTCAAGGCGCAGGCGGTGAAGAACGCGGTGATCGTGCCGGTGGGCGCGAAGGGCGGGTTCGTCGTCCGGGCCGCCCAGCCGGACCCGGCGGAGGTCGAGGCGTGCTACCGGATCTTCATCTCCGCGCTGCTCGACGTCACCGA
>JAKDLE010000403.1 GCA_030453005.1 Pseudonocardia sp.
ATCGTGAGCACGGTGAGCCGGAAGTCGCGGTCGGCCTGCCAGGGGTCGTCGCGCGTGGTGTCGGGGAACAGCAGCGCAGCCTGGGGCAGTTCGCGGCGTTCGTCGAGGAAGTCGGCGACGACGCCTGCGTGCTCCTCGCCGTCGCGGGCGTGGCGGCGCAGCGCGTCGATGACGAGGCCGGGGTGGCGGTCGTTCGCCCCGCCGACCTCGCGGACCGCACGCAACAGCACGATCCGGGTGTGCGGCATCCGGGAGATCTCGTAGGGCAGCAGCCCGGTGAGCACGTCGAGGACCAGCCGGCGTCTCGTGGCGGCGGCGAGGGAGCGCTCACGGCGCCACGCCCGCTCGGGGTCCTCCTCGTCGGCGAAGTGGTCGGGCCGCGGCTCGGCGACGACCCGGTAGGGGTTGAGGATGCCGGGGTCGGCGCGCAGCAGGTTGATGTGCCGGGAGAACGGGGCCAGCTCCGGGAGCCTGGTCAGCTCGGCGAGGGGGCCGGACGGGTCGAGCACGGTCCAGGTGGCTCCCGAACGCAGCGTCTTGTAGACGATCAAACCGGTCAAAAAGGATTTTCCGGACCCCAGGCCGCCCACGACTGCCGTCAGCCCGGACGCCCGTCGCACCTCCTGGGCCAGCCACGGGTCCCATGCGACGGGCCGTCGGGTGGCGGTGCACGTCTCGCCGATCATGATGCCGCGCCGGTCGCCGACGGACGCCGTGGCGGCGGGGACAGCCGCCGCGGCCCAGGTGACCGAGCCCCGCCGCCGGTACGCGGTGGAGGCCAACGGCTCGCCCGGGATGAACTCGCGCGCGTAGCGGTACTGCGCCTCCGGGTGCTCCATCTGCACCTTCGGCCGGTACACGTCGAGCACCTGCTGGGCGCGGCTCACGGCCTCGGCCTCGTCCTTGCCCGCCACGGCGACCCGCCACCAGCCGTAGAGGCGGGTGTTGAGCTGGGTGAGTCCGGACGTGAGCTCGTCCTCGACCTCGAGCACGCGCTCGGCCTGCCGGGCCAACGACATCGGCGGGTCGAGGTCGTGGTCGTGGGTGTAGTGCCGGATCTGGCTGCGCACCTTGCCCATCTGGCGCGCCAACTCGCCCGCGACCTCCTCGGGCCGACGGATGTACATCCGGGCCGACCACTCCACGGGGAACGGCAGCCGGTCGCTGTGCTGCATCCACGGGTCGTCGATCTCGGGGATGCGCAGGCCCTCCATGAGCCCGACCGACAGCACCGCGACGTTGCGCGCCACGGTCTGCGATCGCACCCGGCCCACGACCTTCACGGTGGGGGCGTAGGGCTCCTGGTGCATGTCGACGCCGTCGGTGAACCCCGCGAGGTCCTCGGTCTCCCAGCGTGTGACGCCACCGGGCACCGTGGACAGCGTGCGCGGCGCGGGCAGGCCGAGCGCGCAGGAGCGCTGCATCAGCCAGGCGATGTCGTCGGCGCTCGCCGGCACGGCGTCGAGGCCGCTGCCCGCGACGAGCTCGTCGACGTGCGACACCTCGGAGTCGAGTGCGGCGAGCTCGGCCCGCACCGCGGCGGGCGCGATGCGGCCCAGCACGGGTGCGGCGGCCTCGACCCAGCGGTCGAGCATCCCGCGCCCGGACACCTCGATGCCGAGGAACACCTCCTTGTCCGACATCGACAGGCCCATCAGGTGGCGCTGCTCGCCCTCCAGGAAGCCGTCCCAGCCCAAGGCGCCCGCGACGTCGGGCATGCGCCCCAGTGCGTTGTTGTCGAACGACTCCGCCCACATGTGCACGGGGTAGGGGCGGGTGGTGACCCGCAGGTGCAGCCAGCGGCCCTGCAGCTCGCCGAGCTGCGCGGCGATCTGCCGGATCAACATCTCGCGCTGGGAGTCGCTGCGGAAGCTCCACGCCTGCGCGGCGAGCCGGTACCAGGCCATGACCTGGCTGCCGGTGCGCGTCAGGTTGCCCTCGATCGACCGCAGCGCGATGTCCGGGGTGTATCTCGGGAGGCCGGACTCGCCCGCGAGCGCCCGGCCGCGACGGCGGCGCGGCTCCCCGGTTGCGGGAGCCTGGCGCTGGTCACGTCGTGGCACGCGTACGCCCCTTCCGGCGGGTGCGGCGGACGGGCGGGGCCACGGGGCCGAGGCGCACGTGACCCGATCGGACGGAGCCGCCGCCGACGGCGGTGCGACGGCGCGGCCCGGTGACCTCGTGGCCGAACAGGGTCAGTACCTGGCCGAGCGGACGCTCGAAGTCGATGCGCGCCCCGAGGAAACGGGTGGCGACGGTGGTGACGACCAGCGCCCAGGCGACGGAGAAGAAGTCCAGCCCGATACCGATCCGGCGCTGGACGAACATCACCAGGATCATCACGAGCAGGCCGACGCCGTAGGAGACGTACCGGGCCCGCCAGGGGAACGTGGCGCGAGGCGGACCGAGCCACACGGAGTCGACCCGGTACACCTCGTCATCGGTGCGGACGAGCACGCCGCTCACCCGGTCAGGAGGCTGGCCAGGAAGCTGCCGATCTCCGGGCCGTTGCCCGACACCGCGATGCCCAGCGCGACGAGCCCGATGATGAGCCCGACGCTGCGCCGGGCGACGCCAGCGTTGTCGCCCTTGCCGCCGATCCACAGCAGGATCACGGCGATGCCGAGCAGGATGAGCGGCACGACGTTGTCGGTGATCCAACCCTGCAGGTTGGTCGTGCTCAGCCCGCCTCCGGCGAGGAGCAGCCAGTTGTCCGGCGCGGCCAAGATCACTTCCTTCCGTCGTGTCCCCGCCCAAGCCGCCAGGCGACACGACGAACGATGGTGCGGGGAGCAGCACGACCAGGTGGCCATGCCAAAGCCGGACTCTACCCGCGGACCGAAGGTCACAGGCAGATTACAGCCCATCGGAGTAGGTCGGCCAAAATGCCATACGTGAACCTCACCGACCAGCCCGTGGCAGGACACGATCGGAGCAGCTGTCGGGCCGGGGCGGTTGGACCGTTCCGGTGCGGCCACCGTCACCCTGAGTGAGATGGCCTCCCGCGTTACCGCCGGGTAGGTTCCGGCTGATCTGCAGCGACGCCTCGGTAGATCAACAGGGGCGAGCGTCTAGGCTGCTGCGCAGCGGTCCGCGACCCACCACTCGCGGGCCAGTTCTGGGAGGAACACCTGTGGTTGTGAGACTGGTCATCGGCCTGACGATGACGGCGATCGTGCTGGCGATCGCCGGTCGTCGCGCACTCTGGATCTACAAGCTGATCAGGTCGGGGCAACCGGCGAACGACCGCACCGACGGGCTGGGGCAGCGGGTCCGTGCGCAGTTCGTCGAGGTGTTCGGCCAGCGCAGGCTGCTGAAGTGGTCGGTGCCGGGGCTGGCGCACTTCTTCACCTTCTGGGCCTTCGTCATCCTGATCACGGTGTACATCGAGGCCTACGGCGCGCTGTTCGACGAGGAGTTCGCCATCCCGCTGATCGGGCGCTGGGCGGTGCTCGGGTTCCTGCAGGACACGATCGCGGTCCTGTGCCTGCTCTCGCTCGGCGTATTCTCGGTGATCCGGTACCGCAACGCCCCGGAACGCCAGGCCAGAGCGTCGCGGTTCTACGGCAGCCACAACGGTGGTGCGTGGCTGATCCTGTTCATGATCTTCAACGTGCTGTGGACGATGTTCCTGTTCCGCGGTGCGGCGTCGGCACTGGGCAACCTGCCCTACGAGTCGGGCGCCTGGGCGTCGATCGGCGTCGGCAGCCTGTTCTCCGGGGTCGGCGAGGCCGCTCTCGAGGTGCTGGAGACCGTCGGTCTGCTGCTGCACATCGGCGTGATGCTCGCCTTCCTGCTGGTCGTCGCCTACAGCAAGCACCTCCACATCTTCACGGCGCCGATCAACGTCTCGGCCAAGCGCTTCCCCAAGGCGCTGGGCCCGCTGCCGGTGATGGAGTCCGACGGCAAGCCGATCGACTTCGAGGATCCGGGCGAGGACGACGTCTTCGGCCGAGGGAAGATCGAGGACTTCACCTGGAAGGGCATGCTCGACTTCGCGACCTGCACCGAGTGCGGTCGCTGCCAGAGCCAGTGCCCGGCGTGGAACACCGGCAAGCCGCTGTCCCCGAAGCTGCTGATCATGGACCTGCGCGACCACATGA
>JAKDLE010000404.1 GCA_030453005.1 Pseudonocardia sp.
GGACCACGTCCGGGCCCGCCGCCGCAGTCGACACCTGTTCGGGGCGGGCATCGCCCTCGTGGTGGTGCTGGCCCTGCTGGTGGCCGCCACGGCCTGGTGGCTGGGCACGGGGCGCTGGACGGAGGTCCCCACACTGCTCGGCGTGCAGCAGGCCACGGCGGAGCAGCTGCTCGCCGAGTCCGATCTCGTCCAAGGGGCCGTCACCTCTGCTTTCGACGACGCCGCGCCCGCCGGGGTCGTCACCGGTGTCGACCCCGCTCCCGGCGCGAGGTTGCTCCGGGGCGCCACCGTCACACTGACGGTGTCCAGTGGCCGCCCGGTGGTGCCCGCGATCGAACCCGGCACCGCGGTCGCGGCCGCGGAGGATGCGGTTCGCGCGGCCGGGCTCACCCCGGTACGCAACAGCAGCGCCGCCGAGTTCAGCGACACCGTGCCCGCGGGCGCCGTCATCGGCACCGATCCGGGGGCGGGCACCGAGGTGGAGATCGACGGGGCGGTCACGCTCGTCGTCAGCCGCGGCGTGGAGCCCCCGCCCGAGCCCGAGGAGGTGCGGGTGCCGAGGGTGCTGGGCCGCGACGTCTCCTCCGCCACCGAGATCCTCTCCGACGCCGGCCTGGAGGTCGAGGAACGCAACCGGCTGCCGTTCCTGGGCCGCGACGACCCCACGGTGGTCGGCCAGACCCCGGGCGCGGGGACCCTGGTGGAGGAGGGCACCACGATCGTCCTCGACTCGCTCTGAGACCGGCCCGACGGTCAGCCGCCGGACCACGGGTCGATCACCTCGACACCGAGCCCGCCCAGGTCGGAGACGTTGCGGGAGACGATCGCGAGGCCGTGGTGGGCCGCGGTGGGCGCGTCGGCGACGGGCAGCGATCGCCCGACCCTGCCCGCAACGATCACCGACAGGTGCACCTCGTCCTCGTCGGCCTCGTCGAGCCACCGCACGACACTCGGGTCCGGTCGACGCCTCACCCACTCCGAGACGACGTTCGTGTCGAGCAGGTAGGCCACGGGCGTCACAGTTCGGCGGGACGGCCGAGGTCGTCGGAGCGCTCGGCTCGGAGGCCGGAACCGGCCAATGGCGACTCGGCGAAGAAGTCGGCGAGGCTGCCCCGGCGTCGAGACCGGCGTTCCCACTCCTGCACCGACACCACGACCACTGCACGACGCCCCCGGCGGGTCACCGTCTGCGGGCCGACCTCGACCGCGCGACTGACCACATCGCTGAACCGGGACTTGGCCTCGGCGACCGACCAGGTGGATTCCTCGGACTGGCTCATCATGACCTCCGCATAGTCAAGATGGTCAGGCTAGTCAAACGCGCACCATATCTGCCAGGTTCCGGCCGTCATGCGCCCTCCGGCCGGTCCTCCGCGGCCATGTCGCGGGCCTCCCGCTCGTTCTCGGCGACGGGCCTCGCGTCCGGCAGCGGCTCGCCGGCCGGTTCGCGGCAGAAGTAGACTGCCACGGCGCCGAGGATCGCCGCGGCCATCAGGTAGAACGCAGGGACCAGTGTGTTGCCGGTCGTGGTGACGAGGGTCTGCACGATCAGCGGAGTGGTGCCGCCGAACAGCGTCACCGAGGCGTTGTACCCGATCGACACCGCCCCGGCGCGGACGTCGGTGGGGAACAGCGACGGCAGGGTGGCAGGCTCGACGCTGGTGAAGCACACCAGCATGGTCGCGATCAGCAGCACCCCGAGGAAGATCATCACGTTGCCGCCCACCTGCATCAGCAGGAACGCAGGGATCGCGGCCACCAGTGTCACCGCGCAACCCACGAACATCACCGGCCGGCGCCCCACCCGATCGGACAGCCGGGCGACCGGCGCCACGGCCGCCGCCAGAATGACCAGCACGATCAGGATGATCAGCAGGGCCTGGGTGTTGTCGATGCCCAGCGTCGCCTTCAGGTAGGTGGGGACGTAGCCGGACAGGGTGTAGAGGACGACGTTGACCACCATCACCAGGCCGACGACGACGAGCAGCGGCCGCCAGTGCCCGGCGACGGTGCGGCGCAGCTGCTGCCCACCGCTCTCCCGCTCCCGGTCGCCGTTCGCGGACTCCTCCTGCTGCTCCTCGTAGACCGGGGTCTCCTCCAGCTTGAGCCGGATGTAGAGGCCGACGAGGCCGATCGGGCCTGCGAGCAGGAACGGGATGCGCCAACCCCAGGACAGCAGCGCGTCCTGGCTCAGCACCGCGGTGAGCAGGGTGACCAGGCCGGCACCCGCGATGTAGCCGGCCAGGGTGCCGACCGGCAGCGGGCTCACCCAGAGCCCGCGCCTGCGGTCCGGGGCGTGCTCGTTGATGTAGACCATCGCGCCGGCGTACTCACCGCCGGTGGAGAAGCCCTGCACCACCCGTGCGGCGATGAGTAGCCCGAACGCCCAAGCCCCGATGGTGGCGTAACCGGGCAGCAGCCCGATGGCGAACGTCGCGGCCGCCATCATGGTGACCGTGAAGATCAGGATCGGTTTGCGGCCGATCCGGTCGGCGAGCGGGCCCAGGATGAACCCGCCGAGTGGCCGCACCGCGAAGGACACTGCGAGCACCGCGAAGGTGGCCAGGATCGCCACCGACGATCCCGCCGGGAAGAACACCGCCGCGATGGTGGTGGCGAGGAACCCGTAGACGCCGTAGTCGTACCACTCCATGAAGTTGCCGACGGCGGTGCCGCCCACCGTCCGCCGCAACTTCTCGCGGTCGATCACGCTGATCTTGTTGTGGCCGTGTCGCCTGCCGTTCGTGTCGCTCATGACCCTGGCTCCTCCGCCGGGCGCGGCAGCCGGACGCCACCGCTCGCGGGTTCCCGGGATACCCCCGGGGACGGCGGTCGAATCCCTCGTGCGGAGCGCGCGCGCCGGAGCCAGCCGCGTTCAGCCCCGCAGCATCTCCGCCACGAGGAACGCCAGCTCCAGGGACTGCTGGGTGTTGAGCCGGGGGTCGCAGGCCGTCTCGTAGCGTCCGCCCAGGTCGGCGTCGGAGATCTCCTGCGCCCCGCCGAGGCATTCGGTGACCTCCTCACCGGTGACCTCCACGTGGATGCCGCCGGGGTGGGTCCCGAGGCCGCGGTGCACCTCGAAGAAGCCCTGCACCTCGTCGACGATGCGGTCGAAGTGCCGCGTCTTGTACCCGGACGTGGACTCGACGGTGTTGCCGTGCATCGGGTCGCACTGCCAGATGACCTTGTGCCCGGACGCCTCGACCTTCTCCACGATCGCCGGGAGCACGTCGCGGACCTTGCCGTTACCCATCCGGCTGACCAGCGTGAGCCGTCCCGGGGTCCCGCGCGGGTCGAGCCGCTCGACGTACTCGACGGCCTGCTCGGGAGTGGTGGCCGGGCCGATCTTGAGCCCGATCGGGTTGGACAGCAGCGCGGCGAGCGCGACGTGGGCACCGTCGAGTTGGCGGGTGCGCTCGCCGATCCAGAGGAAGTGCGCGGAGAGGTCGTAGAGCCGGGGCTCCTCCCGAGTGCGGTCCATCCGCAGCAGCGCGCGCTCGTAGTCGAGCAGCAGCGCCTCGTGGGAGGCGTAGAACTCCACGCTGTGCAGGTTGTGGTCCTGCACCCCGCAGGCGTCCATGAACCGCACCGCGCGGTCGATCTCGGCGGCCACCGCCTCGTAGCGCTCACCGGCCGCCGAGGTGCGGACGAAGTCCTTGTTCCAGTCGTGGACCTTCGTCAGGTCGGCCATCCCCGTGGCCGTCAGGGCCCGGACGAGATTCATGGCCGCGCTCGCGTTGGCGTAGGCGCGGACCATCCGTGACGGATCGGGGATGCGGGCGACCGGGTCGGCGACCAGTGCGTTGACGATGTCGCCGCGGTAGGACGGCAGCCCGAGGGCGTCGATGGGCGAGCTGCGGGGCTTGGCGTACTGGCCTGCGATCCGGCCCACCTTGACCACGGGCATGCTCGCGCCGTAGGTGAGCACGACGGCCATCTGCAGCAGCGTGCGGATCGTGGCGCGGATGTGCGGCTCGGTGTTGTCGACGAAGGTCTCGGCGCAGTCACCGCCCTGCAGCAGGAACGCCTCGCCGTTCGCGACGTCGGCGAGGCGGCTCTGCAGGCGGTCGACCTCCGGCGGCAGCGTCACCGGGGGG
>JAKDLE010000405.1 GCA_030453005.1 Pseudonocardia sp.
CGACGGGGACGGGGGATGGCCCTGCGGTGAACGGCAGGCCCTCACCCGGCGTGGTCAGGGGAACGCGACGCGGTCGCCGTCAAGCCCGGCGGGCTGAGCGTTCGCGCACACCGCGCGTCCGCTCGGGCTCAGGCAACGATGTTCGCTCCGGCAAGCTCCGCTCAGCCGACGCCGAGCTCCGCGAGGCGGGCACGGTAGCGGGCGACGCCTGCGAGCTTGACGTCCTCGTAGCCGCGCACGAGCTCCGCGGCCTGGGCCGCCGCGACGGCGGTGGCGTGGTTCTCCGCCGTGAGGTCGGCCGCGAGACCCAGCACGAGGGCCCGGTAGGAGTCGCGAAGCTCGCGTTCCAGCCTGCGGACCCCGGTGCGGCCGAACGGGTCGAGCGGGGTTCCGCGCAGCGCCTTGCCGCGGGCGAGGGTCTGCAGCACCGGCCGCATCCACGGCCCGAACGCGATCTTCTTCTGCCTGCCCAGCGCCTTGAGCAGCGGAGGGTGCAACCGGTAACGTCGCCTCTCGCCGCCGGGGGCCTCGGCCGCGACGCGGGCGTCGAAGGCCGGGTCGGTGAGCAGCCGGGCCACCTCGTACTCGTCCTTGTAGGCGGTGAGCCGGTGCAGCCCGCAGGCGACGGCCTCGCTGAATGCGCCGAGGTCGGGCACCGTGTCGCCCAGCGCCCGCTCGGCCCGCCACGCGACGAGGACGTCGGCGACGTAGGCCCGTGCGGTGCGCTCGCCCTGGTAGCCGACGAGCTGCGCGGCACGCACCCCGGCGAGGCGGCGCGTCTCCCCCGCCAGCTCGCCCAGGTCCTCCCACACGGGCGGGCCGGGTGGCGTCGCCGGAGCCCGCGTCGCCGCGGCGAACGCCTCCGGGTCGGCCACCGCGGCGCGACCCCAGCGGAACGCGGCGGTGTTCACCGCGACGGCCACCCCGTTGAGCTCGATGGCCCACTCGATCGCGGCGGCGGAGATCGGCAGCGCCCCGGCCTGGTACGCGGCGCCGACGATCAGCAGGTTGGCGGGCATCGCGTCGCCGAACAGCGTGGTGGCCGCCCCCTGCGCGTCGAGCGCCAGTACCTCGCGCGTGCGCCCGGCGATGCGCTGCACGAGCCCGGCGACGTCCGGGGCGGCCACGCCTGCGTCCCGCACCATCGCGCCCGTGGGCACCCGGCTCGTGGAGACCACGGCGAGCGTGTCCTGCGACGAGGCGTAGCCGAGGTTGGCGCCGTCGGCGCCCACGAGGGCGTCGAAGGCGAGGTAGCACCCGGCGGTGCCCGCGCCGACGCGGTTGGCCGGGCCGAGCGCCGCCGCGTCGGACGCCATCCGCAGGTGGGAGGTGACGGGCCCCGCCTTCTGCGAGAGCCCGGTCTGGTCGACGCCGTGCACGGCCAGCCCGTCGCGGACGGCGGCGGAGCCCAGCACCTGGTTGACCGTGACGATGCCGGTGCCGCCGATGCCCGCGAGGAAGACGTCACCGTCGGCGGGACGGGACACCTCGGGGGCGACGGGCGGCTCCCGGCGCTCCGGGCGGGCCGCCGACGCGCCCTCCCCCACCTCGACGGTCACGAACGACGGGCAGTCGCCGTCGAGGCAGGAGTAGTCGGTGTTGCAGGAGGTCTGGTCGATGCGGGTCTTGCGCCCGAACTCGGTGTCGACCGGCTGCACCGACAGGCAGTTGCTCTTCGCGCCGCAGTCGCCGCAGCCCTCGCACACCGCCTCGTTGATGATCACCCGGGTGGGTCGTACCGGGATCGCGCCGCGCTTGCGCAGCCGGCGCGACTCCGCGGCGCAGCGCTGGTCGTAGACCAGCACGCTGACCCCGGGCACGGCCGCGAGGGTGCTCTGCGCCTCGTCGAACCGGTCGCGGTGCCACAGGTCGACCCCGGCGGGCAGCCGGTCGAGCGCACGGTAGCGCTCCGGCTCGTCGGCACACACGATGATCTTCGCGACGCCCTCGGCGAGCAGCTTCGCCGCCATCGCGGGGACCTCCAGCCCGGCCTCGGCGTCCTGTCCGCCCGTCATCGCGACGGCGCGGTTGTAGAGCAGCTTGTAGGTGATCGACACCCCCGACGCGACACACGCCTGCACGGCCAGCTGACCGGAGTGGGCGAACGTGCCGTCCCCCATGTTCTGGAACATGTGCCGGGCCGAGGTGAACGGCGCCTGGCCGATCCACTGGGCGCCCTCGCCCCCCATCTGCGTGATCGAGGAGACCTCGCTCGACGGGCGGTGCGTCAGCGCGACCATCGCGTGACAGCCGATCCCCCCGCCCGCGACGGCGCCCTCGGGCATCACCGTGGAGCGGTTGTGCGGGCAGCCGGAGCAGAAGTACGGCGTGCGGCTGACCGGCAGCAGCTCCAGTGTCGGCGGCTCGCGGCGGACCGGCGCCACGTCGACGCGGCCCGCCAGCACCCGACGCAGCGGTCCGGCCAGTGCACCCGCGGTCAGCTCACCCGCTGTGGGCACGAGCGGTGCTCCTTGCCCGTCACTCGACCCGATCACGACCGGCGGCCGGTCGATGCCATAGAGAACGTCGCGCACCGCGGACTCGACGAACGCCGACTTCTCCTCCACCACGAGCACGGTGTCCAGACCCGCGGCGAACTCGCGCAGCAGGTCGCGCTCCAACGGGTGGATCATGCCCAGGCGCAGGAGTCGGATGCCCGCGCGGCGCAGTGCGTCATCGTCGAGGCCCAGGTCGTGCAGGGCCTGCCGGACGTCGGTGAACGCCTTGCCGCCCGCCACGACGCCCAGCCACGCGTCGCGCGTGTCCACCTCGACCGCGTTGATCGGGTTGGCGGCCAGGAACGCCCGCAGCATCGCCCAGCGCGGACCGTACATCTGCGCCTCGGCCTCCAGCGAGGCGGGCGGGACGAGCATCGGGATCTGCCGGTAGGACCAGGGGCGGCCCTCCCACTCGATCTCCGGCACGACGACGTCGACGTCGCCGCACGAGCCGTCGACGGTGAAGATCCCGTCCGCGACGTCGGCCGTGATCTTCATGCCCACCCACATGCCCGACGCGCGCGACATCGCCACGCCGTAGCGGCCCAGCCGCACGATCTCCTCGGCCGTGCCGGGGTAGAGCACCGGGAGCCCGTAGCCTGCCAGCGTGCGCTCGCTGATGCACGGGATGGTGGAGGACTTGCAGCTCGGGTCGTCACCCGCCAGCACCAGTACCCCGCCGGACGGGTGCGCGCCGCACATGTTGCCGTGCCGGAACGGGTCGCCCGCCCGGTCGACGCCGGGGGCCTTGCCGTACCAGACGCCCACCGCCCCGTCGACGGTCCGCTCGTGCCCGGGGACCTCCACCTGGCTGCCCCAGACCGCGGTGGCGGCCAACTCCTCGTTGACGCCGGGCACGAGCGTGAGCCCGGCGTTCTCCCGGAGCTCGGCGGCCTTGGCGAGGGTCTGGTCGAGTCCGCCGAGGGGGCTGCCCTGGTATCCGGAGACGAACGACGCGGTGCGCAGGCCGGCGGCGGCGTCGGCGGCGTGCTGCTCCACGAGCATCCGCGCGATCGCCTGCACCCCGGTCAGGAGCACCGGCCCGGCTCCCGCGCGGTAGCGGGCGGCGAGGTCGAAATCCACTGGGCGGGAGTCCTGCAGCGTCATCGTCGCTCCTATTCCTGGGACCGCTCCAGCGCCGCGGAGACCGTGGCCGCAGCCCTCCGGACACTCTGCACGACGGCGACCTTGCGCGCCCCCAGCACCCGCGAGGTCCCGCCGACCACGGAGATCGCCGCCACCGCCACCGTCCGCTCGCCGCGCCGCAGCACGATCGGCGCCGCGACCGAGGACATGCCCATCGTGTGCTCCTCCCGCGAGGCCGCGTAGCCGTCGACGCGGACCTGCCGCAGCACCTGCTCGTACCGGACCGGGTCGACGATCGTGAACGGCGTGTGGCGGACGAACCCGCGGTCGCGGATGGCCCGGGCCATCGACGTGTTGTACGCCGCGATGGCCTTCGCCGCACTCGAGCTGTGGCCCGGACCGCGCCGGTAGAGCTGGGTGTGGAACATGGTGCCGGCGGCGCTGTCCTCCAACCGGTCGACGTAGAGCACGTCGGTGCCGACGGGCACCGCGAGCTGCGCGGTCTC
>JAKDLE010000406.1 GCA_030453005.1 Pseudonocardia sp.
AGCGGGCGTCGGGTGCTGAGCGGAGCGTGCGGAGCGGGCGTCGGGTGCTGAGCGGAGCGTGCGGAGCGGGCGTCGGGTGCTGAGCGGGAGCGAGCGTCGGGAGCCGACGAACGGCCGCGTGGCAGAATCGGGGCCGCCCCCCGTCTCGTGAGGAGATCCGTGTCCGTCCAGCCCGTCCGCCTCTTCGGCGATCCCGTGCTGCGCACCCCCGCCGAGCCCGTCGCCACGTTCGACGCGGAGCTGCGCAGGCTGGTGTCCGACCTCACCGACACGATGCACGACGAGGGTGGGGCCGGTTTGGCCGCGCCGCAGCTGGGCGTGGGTCTGCGCGTGTTCACCTACGACTGCGACGGGTTCGCCGGGCATCTGGTCAACCCCACGTTCGACGTCGTGGGCGACGAGGAGCAGGTCGGGCCGGAGGGGTGTCTGTCGATCCCGGGGCTGGGCTGGGACTGCCGCCGCCACCTCCACGTCGTGGCCCGGGGCTGGGACGTGCACGGCGAGCCGCGGACCGTGGAGGGCAGCGAGCTGCTCGCCCGTTGCCTCCAGCACGAGACCGACCACCTCGACGGTGTGCTGTTCGTCGACCGCCTGGACCCCGAGACACGCCGCCAGGCGATGGCCGAGATCCGTGCCGCCGAGTGGTTCGGCGCGCAGGTGCCGATCGTGCGCGAGAGCCCGCACGCGCTGTTCGGGAAGGCCAGGTGACGGCCGCAGACGCGCCCGTTCCGCCCCGGCACAGCGGTTCCGTCCGCCGCACAGGCGTTACAGCCGCTGTGTGGCACACACAACCGCTGTGCGAGCCCCCGGCGGCGGCGCCGCCAGTCGCGGCGGGCGCGGGGGCGGGGGTGGCGGCGTGAGGCTCGTGTTCGCGGGCACGCCCGAGCCTGCCGTGCCCGCGCTGCGTGCGCTGCTGGGTTCGCGCCACGAGGTGGTGGCCGTCGTCACCCGGCCCGACGCGCCGTCCGGCCGCGGCCGGAAGGTGAGTCGTTCCGCGGTCGGTGTGTTCGCCGACGAGGCCGGCCTCCCGGTGCTCACCCCCGGTCGCCCCTCGGAGCCGGGTTTCCTGGCGGCCCTGCGCGAGCTGGAGCCGGACTGCTGCCCGGTGGTGGCCTACGGGGCGCTGGTGCCGCGCGCCGGCCTCGACGTGCCGCGCCACGGCTGGGTCAACCTGCACTTCTCCCTGTTGCCGGCCTGGCGTGGGGCCGCGCCGGTGCAGGCGGCGCTGCGACACGGCGACGACGTCACCGGCGCCAGCACGTTCCTGCTGGAGGAGGGCCTCGACACCGGGCCGGTGTTCGGCGTGGTCACCGAGGCCGTCGGAGCCCGTGACACCGCCGGTGGCCTGCTGGGTCGCCTCGCCGAGTCGGGTGCCGCGCTGCTCGCCGCCACGATGGACGGCATCGACGACGGCACGCTCGAGCCGCGGGCCCAACCCGTCGAGGGCGTCTCACACGCCCCGAAGGTGACCGTCGCCGACGCCCGCGTCGACTGGACCCGGACCGCGGCACTCGTCGACCGGCTCGTCCGTTCGGTGACCCCCGAGCCCGGCGCGTGGAGCACGTTCCGCGACGAGCGACTCGGCCTGGGGCCGCTGCTCCCGGTCGACGAGCCTGCTTTGAAGCCCGGTGAGCTGCGGCCGGAGCGGCGACGGGTGCTGGTGGGCACCGCGGCCGGGGTGCTGGAGCTGGGCGAGGTACGCCCGGTCGGGAGACGCGCGATGCCCGCCGCCGACTGGGCGCGCGGGGTTCGCATCGAGACCGGGGAGCTGCTCACGTGAGTACCGACGAGGGACCGCGCGGTGCCGCACCGCGCGGCGACCGGCGCCCAGGGGTGCGACGCGGGTCGGGGCCGCCGCGGGGCCGCCGGGGCCCGGCGCGCCCGCCCGAGCCGGACCTGCCGCGCGCCGCGGCCCTGGAGCTGCTCGACGCGGTGCGTACCCGCGACGCCTACGCCAACCTCGCGCTGCCCGCGATCCTGCGCCGGCACCGCCTGCGCGACCGCGACGCCGCCCTGGCCACTGAGCTCGGCTACGGCACCCTGCGCGCCCGCGGGCTGCTCGACGCCGTGATCGAACACTGCACCGACCGCCCGCTCGGCAAGGTCGAGCCTGCGCTGCTCGACGCCCTGCGGTTGGGCGCCTACCAGTTGCTGCGCACCCGGATCCCCCCGCACGCGGCCGTCGACACCACCGTGGAGCTGGTGCGGGGCCAGGCGGGCACCCGTTCGGCCGGTTTCATCAACGCGGTGCTGCGCCGGGTCGGGGAGCACGACGAGGCGGCCTGGGTGGCGAGGCTCGCGCCGTCCGTCGAGGAGGACCCGCTCGGCCACGCGGCCTTCGCCCACTCGCACCCCCGGTGGATCGCGCAGGCCTTCGCGGACGCGCTGGGGAGTCGAGCGCTGGGAGGGCGGGCGCTGGCAGGCCGGACCCCGGATGATCGGGGTGAGCTCGACGCCGCGCTCGCCGCCGACGATGCGCGCCCGGTGGTGCACCTGCTCGCCAAGCCGGGGGACATCACCGCCGAGGAGCTGGCCCTGGTGACCGGTGGCACCGAGGGCCCGTACTCGCCCTACGCCGTGCACATCGAGGCAGGCTCCGGCGCGATCGGCGACCTCGACGCGGTGTCCGAGGGCCTGGCCGTGGTGCAGGACGAGGGCAGCCAGCTCGTGGCGCTCGCGCTCACCCGCGCCGAGCTCGTCGGCGGGGACACGGGCCGCGTGCTCGACCTGTGCGCTGGCCCCGGCGGCAAGGCGGTGCTGCTCGGCAGCCTCGCCGCGATGGACGGCGGCACGGTGGACGCCGTGGAGGTGAGCGAGCACCGCGCCGACCTGGTGCGGAAGGTCGTGGACGGTCTCCCCGTGACGGTGTACGTCGCCGACGGCCGCGAGGCGCCGTTGCCCGACGACGGGTACGACCGGGTGCTGGTGGACGCCCCGTGTACGGGGCTCGGGGCGCTGCGCCGCCGCCCGGAGGCCCGGTGGCGGCGGCGTCCCGAGGACGTCTCCGGGCTCGCGCGGCTCCAGCGCGAACTGCTGACCGCGGCCCTGCGCCACGTCCGGCCCGGGGGAGTGGTGGCCTACGTCACCTGCTCCCCGCACCTCGCCGAGACGGTGGGGGTGTTCACCGGGGTGGCTCGCCGCCTCGGGGCGGAGGTGCTCGACGCCCGTGACCACCTGCCCGGCGTGCCCGACCTCGGCGACGGCCCCACCGTGCAGCTGTGGCCGCACCGCCACGGCACCGACGCGATGTTCCTGGGGCTGCTGCGCAGGCGGTGACGCACGCCGGCGTGATCCCTCCAACCGCGCGGCGCGGGGCCTCTGCGACGTCCCGGATCCGGACGGCGGGTTCGGCGGCCCGGCGTCCTCGGCGAGCTCCTGTGGCGCCGGATGCCCCTCGACGACGGAGATGACGACCAGGTTGGTGACGGGGTCGATCCTCCGGCCGGCCAAGGCCCGGGCGATCGACTCGGCGTCGGACCGGCGGTCGAGCGCGGACTCGCGGCGGCGAGCCGGGTCGCGCTGTGCGCGACCACGCGCGGTTCCGCGCTCCGGGCGAGCGCCGCGAGTTCGAGTACCGCCGCCACGGCACCGTGTCGCTGACCGCGGCCATGAACGTCACCACCGGCACCGTCCACCCGAAGATCATCACCCGGAATGACTCAGACACCTTCATCGAGTTCCTCACCGAGCTCGCCGCGACCGTTCCCCCGACCTTGAAGATCCACCTGATCCTCGACAACGGCTCCTCACACACCTCCAAGCAGACCCGCAAATGGCTCGCCGAGCATCCGCGGTTCACCATGACCTACACCCCCTGCCATGCGAGCTGGCTGAACATGATCGAAATCTTCTTCTCGATCCTGACCCGCCGGGTGCTCCGCCGCGGGGACTTCGCCTCCCGCGACGACCTGATCACGAAGATCACCACGTTCATCACGACCTACAACCGCACGGCCGAGCCCTTCCGCTGGACCTACGACGCCAAGCTCCTCCGAGCCTCATGAACCCCGAAGGACTTACGCGGCGCTGCACTAGTGTCCCGAGTCGTTAGTTGTCATCATAAGTCGTTGGCAGTATGCGCCGATG
>JAKDLE010000407.1 GCA_030453005.1 Pseudonocardia sp.
GTGCTTCAACTGGCGTTCCTCACGGCTGTGCCCGCTGTCGGTCCACGAGGCGCCAGCGGAACGTGTCGAGGACTCCAGCACGGTTCCCCTCACCCGTCCGTCGGCAGGGCGAGGTTCGACCTACGCAGGGTCGCCGCCTCAGCAGGCCCGAGCGCCGCGTCGTACATGGCCCCGAAGAAGGCGACGAGCCGCGCCCCGCTCGGCTTCTGCACCGCGACAGCCTTCCAGCAGTGCTCGCACCTGGTCGGGGTTGATCACGACCCGGCGGTCGATCGCCTGCACCGTACGGGGCGCCTCCCGAAGGCTCTCCCGACACATCCGATACCGCTTTGTTCCGGCGCAGGACGTGGCCATACCGTCCGCACATGGCGCATGACGATCCCGTTCCGTTGACCGGCGGCAGCCTGAGCTACGCACGAGGCGAGGACGTCGCCGAGCTGCTGGTCCTTCAGCGCTGCTGTTGGGTCACCGAGGCGATCCTGAACGACACCCTCGCGATACCGGCTCTGCACGAGGACAGCGAGATCGTCCGGGCTTGGGTCGAGGAGAAGCACGTCTGGGCTGTGCGCCTGGGGCTACGGCTCGTCGCGGCAGTGCGAGCACACCAGGACGGAGATCGCTCGAATATCGGACGATTGATGGTCGCGCCGGATCTACGCGGCGCAGGCTTGGGGAGGTGGCTTCTCCACTACGCCGAGTCTCAGGCCCCGGCCTCGGCGCGTCACGTCGATCTCTTCACCGGAGGACGCAGCGAGCGCAACATCCAGATGTACAGGGCAGCCGGACACAAGCTTACTGAGCCACCGGGGGAGAAGCTTGGTCATCACATCAGCGGTGCGGTGTTCCTCACCAAGCGGCGCGCCGACGCGTTGCGGGTGTAGCCCGGGCGGCGCCGAACGCTCTATGCACGTTCGGTCTGGTGGATCGGCTGCAACGCGAACTCGGTAAAGGCTCGAAACCGTCCTTCACGTGCTGCGGTGGCCCTCGCGCTGGAGAACGGCAGCTCGCCCGTGGTCGCAGAGGGTCGCGCACACGTCCGACTGAAGGCCTTCCCGCTGCACGTCGTCGACGCGTCCGTGCGCAAGTACGGCGGATGGGACGTCCAGGCCGAGGATGGGACAGGCGGCCGGGCACTCTTCCTGGTGGACCCCCGGGGGGGGCTGGTGGGGTGGGCTCGGGGGGCGGGCGGTTACGGTTACGGGCGGGACCACCCGCACCACAGCAGCACCGCGAGCACGTAGCCACCGACCACCGACCACAGGACGGACGGTGGGAGCCCGACGGGGTCCGACCCGAGCGCCGCCACCGTGGCCACCGGGAGGAGCGCCATCGCGGCGAGCGTGGCGCCCATCAGGACGCCGACGTCGAGCGCCAACATCCGGCGCAGGCACGGTCGTCGTTCAGCGGTGGTCCAGTACGACCTGTGCGGGACGTTCACCAGCGTCAGCGGACCCCACCGGACGAGACACACCGCCCCCACCCCGAGGCCGAGCATGACCACGCCGATGAGGACCTGCGCCGTCAACGCCTCGGCACGGGAACCGAAGCGGTCCGCCGTGCCGTCGGCGTCGAAGTGCAGCGGGACGCCGTTGCGGGGGAGCCGCGGCACCGACCACAGCACGGCCGCCGCGTAGAGCACACCTCCCGCGCCCAGGGCCGCCCACGCACGCATGCCTTGATCGTCTCATCTGCACGGACCTCAGCCCTGCCCCGCCGCCCAGGACTCGTCGACGGCCGCGGGCGGGCAGCACGCCGAGCACGTCGGAGCGTGCGACGGTGCCGCCGAGTGCGGTGCGGCGACGCAGCTCACAGTTGAGCAGGTGTTCATATGAGCAGTAGTGTCCGTGTCCATGCCCCGACGCCTCGCCCTCCTCTGCGCCGCCCTGGTCGTCCTCGCGGGCTGTGGCGGTCCGCCGCGGGACGCCACCGGCTCGGCGACGGCCATGTCGGCGCAGAACTGTGGTCTGGACGTGACCGTCCCCGGCCCGCCGCAGCGGATCTACGCCGCCTACCAGCCCGCCGTGGAGATGGCCCACGCCCTGGGGGTGAGCGACCGGCTCGTCGGCACCGCCTACCTCGACGGCGAGATACTGCCGGAGTACGCGGAGCTCCAGGCGGGCACCGAGTACCTGCCCGAGCTGCCCAGCCGGGAGGCGCTGCTGGCCGCCCGGCCCGACTTCGTGCTCTCCGGGTTCAATGGCGTGTTCTCCGACGGCGCCGCCGACGGCGGGTTCGGCACCCGGGCGAGCCTGCGCGAGCTGGGCATCGCCACCTGGATCTTCGGTCCGTTGTGCCCGAGCGCCGACGGGCTGGCCGACGAGGCGATCGACCCGGCCACGGTGACGATGGACCACGTCTACACCGACGTCCGAGACCTGGGCAGGCTGTTCGGCGCGGAGGAGCGTGCCGCGGCGGTCGTGGCCGACATGCAGGAGCGCATCGCCGCGGTGCGCGAGCGGGTGGCGGGCGCGCAGCGGCCGCGGGTGGCGGTCGTGAGCCCGCAGGACGACGGCACGTTCCGGGTGGCGGGCGGGCCCGACTTCATCACCCGGATCCTCGACATCGCCGGCGCGGACAATGCCTTCGGCGACCTCACCGGCAAGCGCAACTTCCCGGTCGGCGCCGAGGAGATCATCGCCCGGGACCCGGACGTGATCCTGACGTCCACCTGCTGCGATGCGTCCTACACCCGCGCGGACGCCGAGCCGGACGCCGAGCGGATCCGCGCTGACCCCGCGTTCGCCGGGGTGGCCGCGGTCGCCGAGGACCGGGTGTACCCGTTCCTGTTCGCCGACCGCGCGGCCGGGGTGCGGGTGCCCCACGCGGCCGAGCTGGTGGCCTCGCTCGTGCACCCCGAGCGGCCGTGACGGTCACCGCCCTGGCCTCCGCGCCCGCCGCCGTGCCGGTGCGCCGGCCGCGACGCCGGGGAGCGCTGCTGGCGCTCGCCGCGCTCGCGCTCGCGGGTGCGGTGCTGCTGTCGCTGCTCGTGGGCAACCAGCCGATCTCACCCGCGCAGCTCGTGGCGGGCCTCACCGACTTCACCGGCACCGACGCCGACCGCATCGTCGTCTACCTGCGGCTGCCGCGGACCGTCGCAGGCGTGCTGGCCGGCGCCGCACTCGGGCTGGCGGGCGCGGTGACCCAGGGCCTCACCCGCAACCCGCTGGGTGACCCCGGGATTCTGGGCATCAACGCCGGCGCGTCGTTGGCCGCCGTCCTCGCGCTCACGGTGTTCGGCGCCGTCTCGCTCACGGGGTACGTCTGGTTCGCGTTCGTCGGAGCGGCGGTCGCGGCGGGGGGCGTGTACGCGATCGGGTCCGCGGGTCGCGGCGGAGCGACGCCGGTGAAGCTGGCACTGGCCGGGGCGGCGCTGGCGGCGCTGTTCCTGTCGCTGACGTCGTCGATCGCGTTCCTGAACACCGACACGTTCGAGCGGTTCCGCTTCTGGCTCATCGGGTCGCTGACCCGGGCCGACCTGGGCTCGGTGACGCAGGCGGTGCCGTTCGTCGTGGTCGGGGCGGCGCTGGCGCTCGCGCTGGGACGCGCGCTCAACGCCGTCCACCTCGGCGACGAGACGGCCCGCAGCCTGGGCGTCCGGATCCGGTGGGTGCGGGCGCTCGGCGTGGTCACGGTGGTGCTGCTGGCGGGCACCGCCACCGCCGTCGCCGGACCGATCGTGTTCGTCGGGCTGGTGGCCCCGCACGTGGCCCGCATCGTGGCGGGCGCCGACCACCGGTGGCTGTTGCCGTGGGCCGCCGTCCTCGGGTCGACGATCATGTTGCTGGCCGACGTCGTCGGACGGGTCGTGCTGCGGCTCGAGGAGGTGCAGGTCGGGGTGATGGCGGCGGTGCTCGGGGCCCCGGTCTTCCTCTACCTGGTGCGACGACGGACGTTGGCCGTGCTGTGAGCACCGTCGTGCTGCGGACGGGTGGGTTCTCCGCGCGGGTCAGCCCGTCGGCCGTGCTGCTCGGGGTGGGGGTGTGGGCGCTCGCGCTGGGCGTCGGTGCGGCGTCGTTGGCCGTCGGCGACTTCCCGATGCCGCTGTCCGACGTCCTCGCCACCCTCGCGGGCGGCGGC
>JAKDLE010000408.1 GCA_030453005.1 Pseudonocardia sp.
CTCCGAGAGCCGTCCCGAGTCGACCAGGGCACGGGCAGCCGGGTCGCCTGCCGCGCGCGCGAGCACGTCGGCGCGGTGCCGGGCGCGCTGCGGGTCCGGCGGGACGAGGAAGTCCATGGTCGCGGTCGTGACGGCGAGGTTCTCCCGCGCCGCCGCGTGCCGCTCGTCGTGGTAGCTCTCCAGCAGCGCGTCACCGGCCCACCCGCGTCCGACGTAGGCGATCTTCCACGCCGCGTTCTCCGCGTCGGCGACCCCGGAGTTGAGCCCGCGCGCCCCGAACGGCGACACCAGGTGCGCCGCGTCGCCCGCGAGCAGCACCCGCCCGACCCGCATCCGGTCCGCGCAGCGCGAGTGGAACCGGTACACCGTGCGCCACACGAGCTCGTAGGGCCGGCCGTCGACGACGGCGCGGATCCGGGCGTCGAGGGCCCCGGAGGCGACCTCGGTGGCGAGGTCGAAGTCGGGCGGGACCTGCCAGTCGATGCGGTACACCGAGTCCGGGCAGGGATGGATGAGCACCTGCCTGCCGGGGTTCTGTGCCGGGTCGAAGTGGAAGTGCCGCTCCCCGGCCCGTCCGGGCAGATCGGCGCGGATGTCGCAGATGAGGAACCGGTCGTCGAAGGAGCGCCCGTCGAACGACACCCCGAGCAGCGCGCGCAGCGCCTCGGCCCGCGCCCCGGCGCACACCAGCAGGTACGGGGTGCGCAGCCCGGTGCCGTCGGCGCAGCGCACCTCGACCCCGTCCGCGTCCTGCTCGACGTCGACGACCTCGTGGCCCCAGCGCAGCTCGACCAGGGGCTGCGCGGCGATGCACTCGTCGAGGATCTCCTCGGTGCGGCTCTGGGAGAGGTTGACGAAGGGCGGGAACGCGGGGTGCCCGACGTCGACGAAGGTGTGGGAGAACAGCTCCGTGCCGCGGTGGAAGGTGCGCGCGGTGGTCCAGGTGACGCCCTCCGCGGCGATCCGCGCCCCGGCGCCGACGGCCTCCCAGACGTCGAGCACGTCGCGCTGCTGGCAGATCGACTTGGAACCGACGGTGTCGCGGGCGGGCCGGGAGTCCAGCACCACCGACGGCACCCCCCAGCGGGCCAGCAGCAGGGCCGCGGTCTGCCCGACCGGCCCGGCGCCGACGACCACCACCGGTGCGTGCGGCCACGGGCCGGTCATGATCCCTGCAGTCGGTCCCAGACCTCGCGGTCGCGCTCGGCCGTCCAGATGATCGGCCGCTCGACCCCGCCGAGCTCGTCCCAGAGCCGGGCGACGTCGAAGGGCAGACAGTGCTCGAAGATCGGCCAGTGCCCGTACCGCCCGTGCAGGGCGGCGTGGCAGGCCGCGAAGGCGTCCTTCAGCTCGCCGCCGCCCTCCCGTACCGCCTCGGTCTCGTCGATCATGACCTGGAGGAAGTGCCGGGTCTGGGCGATCGCGGCGTCGACCTCGTCGCGGCCGCGGCTGACCGCGCCGCGGCCCCCGACCAGTGCCTCCGCGCCGACGGCGGCCAGCCCGTCGAGCGTGCCGCCCGCCCAGTCGCGGTGGAAGGCGTCGCCGGTGTAGAGCGCGGCCTGGGCCTCCACGAGGTCGCCCGCGAACAGGATCCGCCTGCGCGGCAGCCAGGCGGTGATGTCACCTTCGGTGTGGCCGCGGCCGTGGTACCGGAGCACGAGGTCGCCGCGGTCGCCGCCCAGGTCGATGGTGAGCCGGTCGGCGAAGGTGAGTGTGGGCCAGGTCAGGCCGGGCACCGAGTCGGCCCCGTCGGCCAGCCGCGGCATCCGCGCGAACTCCGACTCCCAGTCCTGCCGACCCCGCTCGGCCACCAGCGCGCGGGTGTTCTCGTGGGCGACGACGACGTCGGCGTCGAACGCACTCGCCCCCAGCACCCGCACGGCGTGGTAGTGCGAGAGCACCAGGTAGCGCACCGGCTTGTCGGTGTGCTCGCGCAGCCGCGCGAGCCAGCGGCGGGCGGCGACCGGGGTGGCCATCGCCTCGAAGCAGACGAGGAAGTCCTCGCCCTCGATCGCCCCGACGTTGGGGTCGCCCTCGGCGGTGAGGGCGTAGACGCCGTCGGCGAGCACCTCGAGGGTCTGCGGCTTCTCGGCGAGGTCCGCCGCGGAGGCGAAGGGTTTGACGGGCGGGTTCGTCGCACTCATCGTCGTTCCTCACCTCCGGTGGCCGACCGTTGCCCACGAGCATGCGACGGCGCGGAGGCGATGTACAGGCCAGACGGAGGGCGAGTCAGGTCGCGTCGCCCCGACCCGGGACATCCGTCGGAGAACCGCGCGGCACGCTGCCCACCGCGCAGGCCGCCGCGACCACCGCGATCCCGGCGAGGACGACGAACACCGCCGGGTAGCCGCCGAGCACCTCGGCGAGTGCGGCTCCCGCCCACGGCGCCAGCGCCGTCGCCAGCATCACCGGCGCCGAGAGGATGCCGTTGAGCCTGCCGTAGTGGGCGGCGCCCCAGCGGTCGCTGACGGCGGTGGCCTGGAACAGCGTGAGCACCCCGCGGGCGGTGCCCGCCAGCATCGCGACGGCGATGAGCAGCGACGTGGGGCCCGGGACCACCGCCATCAGCCCCGTGGTGCCCGCCGTGGCGAGCAGGATGACGACGCCGCGCACGCGCACCGACAGGGTGTCGACGAGCCACCGGTAGCCGAGTCTGCCGAGGGTCTGGCCGAGCCCGCCCAGCCCCAGCGCCCACGCCGCCTCCGACGTGGAAAGCCCCCGCTCCACCAGCAGCGGCACCTGGTTGACGATCACCGCGAACGCCGTGAACGACCCGAGCCCGACGGCGAGCCCGCCCAGGACGAACGGGCGGCTGCGGGCCGTCGCGCCCGGGTCGGTGTGCTCCGGGGCGGCGGGGTCGGGCGCGGGCCAGGCTCCGCGCAGCCCGAACACGTGCGCCGGGACCGTCGTCACCGCCAGGCCGACGGCGAGGACCAGGTAGGTGCGCCGCCAGTCCGACGCCTCGACCAGCACCGCCGTGAGCGGGGCGAACACCACGCTCGCGAGCCCCGCGAACAGCGTCGCGGCCGTGAGCGCGGTGACCCGCCGCGACCCCCACCAGCGGGTGAGCGCCGCGAACGCCGGGGCGTAGAGCGTCCCGGCCATCGCCACGCCCACCAGCACCCAGGCGGCGAAGAACCAGGGCAGCGTGGGGGCCGCGGCCAGCCCGACCAGCGCGGGCACGCCGAGCACCGAGCCGGTGGTCATCACCAGCCGCGGGCCGAGCCGGTCGAGCAGCCGACCCGCCGGGATGCCGACCAGCGCGGAGACCGCCAGCCCGGTGGAGAACGCCGCGGTGACGGTGCTCAGCGACCATCCGGTGTCGGCGCTGATGCTCGTCGCGAGCACCGGGAACGCGTAGTACAGCACGCCCCAGCTCACGATCAGGGTGCCGCACAGCACGACCAGCACCCGGCGCAGCCCCGCCTCGGACAGCGCTGTCGTGGTCTCCATACGTCCACGGTGCCTGACGGGCGGCACTGTCAGCGGTTGAGGCCGAGATGGTAGCCGTCGCGGACGGAGAAGTCGGCGGTGACGGTGAACCGGTCGCCGCGGGCGAGCATGTGGCGCCACTCCACCGCCCGGCCGCCCGAGAGCCCGAGACGCTCGACCGCGAACGCCGCCACGCTCTCGTCGACCGCTAGCGGCGCGGTGCCCGCCATCCGCAGCCGCTCCAGGTACACCAGCGGCGTCGACTCCTCCAGCCCCATCCGCGCGGCGATCACTCCGTCAGCGCGGACCTCGAGGGTGCGCACGACGCTGCGCTGGCTCAGCCCGGCGGCCTCCACCGAGGAGAACAGGCTGTAGAGGGCGCCGAGGGGTTGGCGGATCTCCACCGGCCCCGCTGAGCCGGGGCGCCCGGCCGCAGCCTGCGCAACGCCTCGCGGACGGGTGTGCCTGCTGACGGAGTATTCGGCCACGAGCGCCAGCTCGCCGGGGAACGCGACGGCGAACTCGCCGTCGTCGAGGCGGCGGCGCAGGTCGGCGAGCAGCTGCGCCCACAGCGGATCGGGCCGGGCCCGGTCGAGTGTCTGCGGCCCTGTCACGGGATCAGCGTACGGACCGCGCTCAGCCC
>JAKDLE010000409.1 GCA_030453005.1 Pseudonocardia sp.
AAACTCGCCGGGAGGATCGGCAAACTCGCGGGGTGGAGGGGCGGGTCAGCGGGCGGCGCGGGCTTCGGCGGCGGTGTCGGGGTTGTCGGCGAACACGCCGTCCACCCCGGCCTCGAAGAACGCGGTGTACTCGGCGAACGCGTCGCCGTAGTCGGTGTCGGAGCCCCCCGAGCGCAGGTCGGCGGGGAGGAAGCGGTTCTCGTTGCGGAACGTGTACGGGTGCACCAACAGGTCGACGGCGTGCGCGTCGTCGACGAGGGCCGTCGGGGTTGCGGGCGATCACGAGGTTCTTGTCGGGTCCGATGCCGTCGGCGAACGTGGCGATGTCGGCGAGGCCCTCGGGCGTGGCCAGGTCGAGGTAGGTGCGGGGGTCACCCGCGGCCACGAGGTCGGCGGGCGACCCGGAGCCGCTCAGCAGCGCCACCAGCGGCACGTCGAGCTCACCGCCCAGCTCGCGCAGGTTCGTGGTCTCGAACGACTGCACGAACACCGGCGCATCCGCCGTGTTGAGTCCCGCGGCGTCGATGGCCTTCACCAGCGGCGCCTCCAGGGGAAGGCCCAGGCTCTGGAAGTAGGTGGGGTGCTTGGTCTCGGGGTACACGCCGATCTCGCGCCCGAGCTCGGTCGACAGGCGCTCGCGCAGCTCCAGCACCTCGGTGAACGTCGGGATCTCGAACCGGCTGTCGTAGATCGTGTTCTCCTGGCGGACCTCGGGGATCCGCTCGGTGGCTCGCAGCGTCTTGAGCTCGGCGAGGGTGAAGTCTTCGGTGAACCAACCGGTGTACTCCACCCCGTCGATGACCTTGGTGGTCATCCGGTCGGCGAACTCGGGGTGCTCGGCGACGTCGGTGGTGGCGCCGATCTCCGGTTCGTGCCGGGCGACGAGCACGCCGTCGGAGGTGATGACGAGGTCGGGCTCGATGTAGTCGGCACCCATCCGGGCCGCGAGCTCGTAGCCTGCCAGTGTGTGCTCCGGGCGGTACCCCGACGCGCCACGGTGGCCGATCACGACGGGGGCGGGCACACCCGCGGCGGCGACAGCGGTCGGTACGGCCACGGAGAGTCCTCGGAGTCGGGGGTGCATGACCGCAGCCTGGCCCGATCGGGCGGCAGGCGAGCCACGGGCGGGCGTCGGACGGCGGTCACGTGCGTGAACGGCAGGTGCGCCTGCGACAACGCGCCGAGGGGCCTCTACGATTCCGCATCGTGCGCGTCCTGGTCGTCGGGTCCGGTGCTAGAGAGCACGCCATCCTCCTCTCGCTCGCGCAGGATCCCGGGGTGACGGCGCTGGCCTGCGCCCCGGGCAACGCGGGCACGGCGTCGGTGGCCGAGCAGCGCGGGCTCGATGTGGTCGATCCCACCGCGGTGGCGGCGCTGGCGCTGGACTGGCGCGCCGACCTCGTCGTCATCGGGCCCGAGGTGCCGCTCGTGGCCGGGGTCGCCGACGCCGTGCGCGCCGCGGGCGTCGCCTGCTTCGGCCCGAGCCGCGAGGCGGCCCGGATCGAGGGCTCGAAGGCGTTCGCGAAGGACGTGATGGCGGGCGCGGGCGTGCCGACCGCGAGCTGCGAGATCGTCGACAACCCCGCGCACCTCGACGTCGCGCTCGACCGTTTCGTCGCGCCCTACGTCGTGAAGGACGACGGGCTCGCGGCGGGCAAGGGGGTGGTCGTCACCGGGGACCGGGACCTCGCGCGCGCCCACGCCATGACGCTGCTCGACGGCGGGCACCCGGTGCTGCTGGAGTCGTTCCTCGACGGCCCCGAGGCGTCGCTGTTCTGCCTCGTCGACGGTGAGACCGTGGTGCCGCTGCTGCCCGCACAGGACTTCAAACGGGTCGGCGACGACGACAGCGGCCCCAACACCGGTGGGATGGGTGCCTACGCGCCGCTGCCGTGGGCCTCGCCCGACCTGGCCGACGAGCTCGTCGCGGCGGTCGTCGGGCCGGTCGCGCGGGAGATGGTGGCGCGGGGTACGCCGTTCCAGGGCCTGCTCTACGCGGGCTTGGCGCTCACCTCCGCCGGTCCGTCGGTGATCGAGTTCAACTGCCGCTTCGGCGATCCCGAGACGCAGGTCGTGCTGCCGCTGCTGCGTACCCCCCTGGCCGGGCTGCTGCACGCCACGGCCACGGGGACGCTGGCCGGGGCGGCGCCGCTGGACTGGGCCCCGGGGGCCGCGGTCACGGTGGTGGTGGCCGCCGACGGCTACCCAGGCACCCCCGGACTCGGCGACCCGATCACCGGTGCCGACGCCGACGGGGTGCTGCACGCAGGCACCCGACGGCGCGACGACGGCGCCGTGGTCTCCGCGGGCGGACGGGTGCTCTCGGTCGTGGGCACCGGGGCCGATCTGGCGGCGGCGCGCGCCGATGCGTACCGGCGGCTCGCCGCCGTGCGCCTCGCCGGATCGCACCACCGCACCGATATCGCGCTGCGGGCCGTGAACGGCGAGATCGGCGTCCCCTCGGCCGGGTGAGCCGCGGGCGGGCGGAGCTCACCGCGAACCGCGCGCGAACGCTTGTCCGACCACAGCAGCGCGCGACCCACGACGATCATGTCGCCCGTCCTGCGGCAGATCGCCGCGAACCGCACGCGGCTGCTCCGCCGACCGCAGCAGCGTGCGGTGGACCGCGATCACCGCACGGGGGCCGGCAGCCAGCGCGGGCACGGTGCTGCCGGGCGTCGTCGGCGCGCCGGTCGCGATGCGACGCCGTCGCAGGCCCGGGCCTCGGCCGTCGGTCTCTCGGCCCCGGCGGGTGCCCTGGGACCTCCGCCTAGGCTCCGACCATGACCACATCCGCCGCGCGGCGCGCCGCCATCCCGCCCTTCCACGTGATGGACGTGTGGGCGGCGGCGGCCGAGCGCCAACGGACCCATGGCGACCTCGTCAACCTCTCGGCGGGCCAGCCGTCGACGGGGGCGCCCGCCGCGGTGAAGGCGGCGGCCACCGCGGCGATCGTCGACGACGTGCTGGGCTACACCGTGGCCACGGGCGTCCCGGAGCTGCGTGCGGCGATCGCGGGCCACTACGCGCGCACCCACGGGCTGGAGGTGCCTGCCGAGCAGGTCGTCGTCACGACCGGGTCCTCGGGGGGCTTCCTGCTCGCGTTCCTCGCCGCGTTCGACGCGGGGGACCGGGTGGCGATGGCCCGTCCCGGTTACCCCTGCTACCGCAACATCCTCTCGGCGCTGGGGTGTGAGGTCGTGGAGCTGCCGTGTGGGGCGGAGACGCGCTACCAGCCCACCGTCGCGATGCTCGAGGCGCTCGACGAGCCGGTGCAGGGCCTGGTCGTCGCGAGCCCGGCGAACCCGACGGGCACGGTGCTCGCGCCCTCGGACCTCTCCGCGCTCGCCACCCATTGTGAGCGCACCGGCGTCCAGCTGGTCAGCGACGAGATCTACCACGGCATCTCCTACACCGGCGCCCCCGCCACGTCGAGCGCGTGGAGCACCTCGCGCGAGGCGATCGTCGTCAACTCGTTCTCCAAGTACTTCTCGATGACGGGCTGGCGACTGGGGTGGCTGCTACTCCCGCCGCGGCTGCTGCGGGCCGCCGACTGCCTGGCGGGCAACTTCACCGTCTGCCCGCCCGCGCTCGCCCAGCGCGCGGCGCTCGGCGCCTTCGACGACGCGAGCTACGCCGAGGCCGACGCCCACGTGCAGCGCTATGCGGTGAACCGCGCGCTGCTGCTCGACGGGCTGCCGCGGCTGGGCATTCCGCGCCTCGCCCCCGCCGACGGCGCGTTCTACGTCTACGCGGAGGTGGCCCACCTGAGCGCGGACTCGATGGATCTCGTGTACCGGCTGCTCGCCGACGTCGGCGTGGCGGTGGCCCCGGGCCTGGACTTCGACCCCGTGGACGGGCACCGCTGGATCCGCTTCTCCTGCGCAGGGTCCACCGACGACGTGCGCGAGGCGCTGCGTCGGCTGGAGGGCTGGCTCGGGGAAGCGGTCTGACCAGCGACGATCAGAGGGCCCAAGCGCGACCGGCGCCCGGTCGGACCCCGCGCTGCGCCGGTGGGTAGGCCGACCGGGTCGGTTCGACCGGCCCGATCCGGTCGAGGGCGGCC
>JAKDLE010000410.1 GCA_030453005.1 Pseudonocardia sp.
ATCACGCGGCGGTGCCGGGGTGCGATCAGTCGCGAGCGGTACTGGTCGCCGATCTCCTCGTCGACGAGCAGCCGGGCGGCGATGAACGGCCAGGCCGGCCCGGCGCTGGTGTCGACGAACTCGCGGTAGAGGGCGTCGAGCAGGTTGCGCAGGTCACCGCGAGCGCGCCCCGGCCGGAGCCGACGTCTGCACCGGCTGCGGACCTCACGCGATGGGTTCGCATCCCGTGCGACGAGGTCACGATTCTCCAAGACCAGGGCCCCGGGATGCGCAACACTGGCCGCATGACCACGACCACCGGCACTGCCGCTGTCCCGTCCGTCTGGCCGACGGTGGCATACCGGGACGAACCCGGGGCTCTCCGATTCCTGACCGAGGCGTTCGGGTTTACCGAACGCGCGGTGTATCGCGACGGTGATCAGCTCGTCCATGTCGAGCTGACCTGGTCCGGCCCGGACGGGACCGTCGTCGGTGGGATCATGTTCGGCTCCATTGATGAGACCGACCCTGACCTCCCACCGTACGGCCGCACGTCTGTGCACGTCGTCACGGACGATCCAGACAGCCTCCATGACCGCGCCGTCGCGGCCGGCGCGGTGCTGGTCCGACCGTTGGAGGACACCGAGTACGGCAGCCGCGCGTTCGTCGTGCGCGACCCGGAGGGCAACATCTGGAGCTTCGGGACCTGGTACGAGAAGTAGCTGGCGGCGATCCGCCCACCGTCGGCCCGGCGGCCGCTGACGCACGCTGATCGGCCTGGCCGGCTCCGTCCCGTCGTCGGTCCTCCCTGCCCACCGGGGCACCAGACAGAGCCACCGCAGCCTCGACATGGACATCCGGCTCGGCCTCGCCGCGGCCCCGGCGGTCGTCCCGTCAGCGGATCCGTCAGCGGGTCACGTCGCTCCCAGCTTCGTAGGCGCAGCTGATTCGGTGTGTCGCGAGGCGGAGATGCGTTGCGACCTTGATGCTCATCGCGAGAGCGCAGGTTTGAGCGATCACGAGGAGCACGGTGATCGCCGTGCGGCCGGGGGTCCACAGGGCCGGCCCGCCGGTGGTCAGTATCGCGGCCATGACGATCAGTTGTGCGAGCAGGGCAGTGACGCTGAGCCTTGCGCCGGCGCGAGAAACGCCGCCGCTGATCCGATCGCCGGGGTCGAGGCGCTTGCTGGCGATCAGGTGCACGATCGCACCGACGGCACCCAGGGGCGGCAGGTACTGGATCGCCGTGGTCGCCGACAGGAACAGATCGCGCGTCCAGCTGGGAGGTGGTATTGCCGCGTGCGGGACGCCCAGCGCGAGCTCGTAGCCGAGAAACCAGAGCAGGCAGCCGAGCAGGAAGCACCCCAGGACGGCGCGCGCGTTGCGCCGGGAGTAGCGGATGGCGAGTTCGGAGCTGTAGGTGTCTGCGACCAGCTGCGGGCTACCGAACCGCCGGATCGCCTCCTGAGCAGCGGCGTCCGGAGGTGCGCCTCTGCTCGTCTCGACGTCGGTCGCCTCGATGAGTCCGTCCCGGAGTTCGTCGACGACGTCGGCGATGCTGCGCCGATCCGCCCACGCCAGCAACCGGACGATCTCGCCGAGGTAGCCCTCGAGGAGATCCCGTGCGTCACGCTCCGACATGGCCGGGAAGGGTCGGGGCATTGAGGACGCCGCCCAGGACGTTGACGAACTCCGCCCACCGGTCCCGCTCGGTTCCCAGGGCCCGCCGGCCGGCGCTGGTCAGGAAGTACACCCGTCGTCGCCGTCCACCGCTGCGTGTCCAGTCGCTGCCCAGCAGCCCGGCCCGCTCCAGGCGGTGCAGGGCCGGGTACACCGTGCCGGTCGGCAGTTCGACCGCCCCGCTGCTGCGCGCATGGAGTTCCTGAATGACCGCGTAGCCGTGCCGCGGCTGCCCCTCCAATGCCGCGAGCAGCAGCCCGTCGAGGTGTCCCTTGAGCGCCTCCGCCCTCATGAGTAGCGATCCTACATCCTGAGGTACTGTAGGACCGCTACGTACCGGGGTCGAGGAGGGTGACCGAATGAGTGGCGACGGGGCGTGCCACCGACGCGCAGTCCTGCGCGCGGCGGGCCTCGCCGTGACGGGTCCGCTGCTGCTGGCAGGCTGCAGCACGGACCAGCAACGCGAGCCGGCGGGCTCCGGTCCCGGACCGCCCCTTCCCGCCACCGAGGACCTGATGCGTGAGCACGGGCTCCTGAACCGCATCCTGGTGATCTACGACGAGGTTGGCCGGCGACTCGGTGCCGATCAGCCGGTACCCGCCGGCCCGTTGCACCAGGCAGCCCAGATCGTGCTGCGGTTCGTGCACGAACACCACGAGCACCTGGAGGAGCAGTACGTCTTCGCGCCATTGCAGGGCACCGACCGGGAGATCACCAGGCTGACCGAGGTGCTCGCGACCCAGCACAGCCGCGGCGAGCTGATCACCGTGTCGGTGGCCAGCCGCACCAGCGGTGCGCTCTCGGCCGCCGACCGGCAGGCGTTGGCGGGCGAGCTCGCCGCGTTCGCGCGGATGTACCTGCCCCACGAGTCCCGAGAGGACACGGTGGTGTTCCCGCGGTTGCGCGACGCGCTGGGCGCCGCGGCGTTCGCCGCGCTGAGCGAGCAGTTCGCCCAGCTCGAAGACGAGCGCTTCGGTGCGCACGGCTTTGCCGAGGTCGTCGACCAGGTCGCCGACATCGAGAAGACCCTGGGCATCGCCGACCTGGCGCAGTTCACCGCCTGACCGACCAAGGACACCGACAGGAGGACCATGCCGGCCCCGTCGACCACCACCCCCGATCAACGCACCGGCAGGCGAAGCGCCGGGTTCCCTCGGCGTCGCTGGCACCGGGTACTCGCCCACGCGTTCGCGGTCGCCGCGCTGCTGCATGCGAGCGCGGCTTTGACCCAAGCCGTGCTGGCCGGGCAGTTCCTGGGCGGCAACTATCACGGGTTGCCGTGGCACGAGACCGTCGGAACGGTGGTCATCGGGCAGACCGCGATGCTGCAACTGCTGGTGGCGATCGTGATGTGGTGGCCGGCGCGCGGGCCGGCTTGGCCGACCCTGGCTACCGTTGCGCTGTTCGCCGTCGAGTTGGTGCAGATCGATCTCGGCTTCGGTGATCAGCTCGAGGTGCACGTCCCGCTCGGGGTCGCCATCATCATCGGTTCGCTGGCGATCCTCGCCGGAGCGGTGCAGATCGCCCGACGCCGCACCGGCTCGTCCGGGCCGGAGGAACGGCCGGGATAGCCTGGCCGCCCGCTGTCTCGTTGGGAACCCCCTACGACGCAGCCGAGCGCCGTGGGCAGCCTCCGTCCGCTGTCCCGCAGGCCGATCCTTGGGATCGGGACGCCGACACTTGCTCGACGCCGGCGCTCGGGCGCGCGAAGATCGCGGGTCGCCCGCCGACCAGGAGCAGCCATGCGCGTCACAGAGATCATCGCCGACCTGCACGTGCCCGACCTCGAAGCAGCCAAGGGCTTCTACGCCGATTACCTCGGTCTGACCGCAGAGGAGTTCAACTTGGGGTGGGTGGCGCGCTACACCTCCCCGGACAGCGGTATCAACATCCAGTTGATGACCCGGGACGCCACTGCCCCTGAGGACCCGGTGATCTCGGTCAGGGTCGACGACATCGATACCGCCTACACCCAGGCGCGGGATCGTGGCTACGAGATCGTCCATCCGTTGACCACCGAGGAGTGGGGCGTGACCCGCTTCTTCGTCCGAGCCCCGGACGGCAACATCCTCAACGTCGTGCAGCACCGCGAATGACCCAGGCCGCGTCGTCATCCCCGACAACTTGTTCAGCGCCCCCGGCGCACGGGCGTCGACGCGCGCCTGTCCAGCCGTCGTTCGGGTCCAAGTGGCCGGCGGGAACAGGGTGCTCAAGACACACCGTCGCCGCGGCCAGGTCTGACCTGCCGATCCGGGCGAGCCGCAGCCCGCCGTACGGAGATCGCCTGCGTTTCGTTCGGGGATCGGTCATCGGCACGCTCCGCGTGCCCATGGTCGCGCGGCCATCGACCCGTAGTTAGCTCTTGTTCAGCTCCTCGGCGAGCATCACGATGATGCC
>JAKDLE010000411.1 GCA_030453005.1 Pseudonocardia sp.
TATCCAGCGGCCCCCTATCCAGCGGCCCCCTGTCCGACGGCCTGCTGCCGCCCGACACGGCCGTCTGGCTGGCCTGAACCCGCCCACGCCGAGTCTTGTACGTAACGCCTGCAGAATCGTACGATGTCGGGATGGCGACCATGAACATCAGCGCAGCTCGAGATCACCTGTCCGAAGCGGTGGAGACTGCACGTACCGAAGCGGTGTTCCTGGAGCGTTATGGGCGACCGGCGGGGGTGTTGATCAGTCCGGAGCGCTACGAGCAGCTGATGGCCGCGCTGGAGGATGCCGAGGACGTCGTCGCCTTCGACGCCGCGATGGCCGAGGAGGGTCCCGACATTCCCTGGGAGCAGGTCAAGGCCGATCTCGGCTGGCGGTGAGCCTGTATCGGATCGAGCTCCGCCCAGCCGCCGTCAGAGCGTTGCGCGGGCTCGACCCGCAGGTCCGGCACCGCATTCAGGGAGCCATCGGGCTGCTCGCACAGGACCCCCGTCCCCCGGGCGCCCGGGCCCTGCAGGGGCGAGACGGCCTACGCGTCCGCGTCGGGGACTACCGCATCATCTACACCGTCGACGGCCGGGTCCTCACCGTCGTGGTCGTCAGGCTCGGTCACCGACGCGACGTCTACGACAGATGAGGTTGTCGCTCAGCAGGAGCCACCGAGGTCGTCAGACCGCCAGCAGCGGCAGCGCCGTGGTCCGCCTGCGGACGACGGCGCCGTAGCGGGCGTCGAGCCGCATCCAACTACCGGTGGCCGACACCCGGACCAGGTCGCCTGCGCCGCCACCGACGAACCCCATCCCGGACAGCGCGAACAACACCCGCATCGGCACCCGCACCGGGGGCGTCTGCTCGGCGGTCACCGTCAGGACCGTCTGGTCGAGCAGGGAGGCGGGCGGCCCGAGCGGCCCGGCGTTGTCCCGGGCGAGGGTGAGCCCGCGCTCGGTGAGCCGTTCGATCTCCGCCGCGGGCACGTCGTCCACCGCCGTCCAGCCGTCGACGGGCGGCAGCTCCCCCGACCACAGCCCTCCCGTCCCGGGGTCGACGACGTCGGAGCGCTCCACCGACAGCGCGGTGAGCAGCGACGACGCAGGCACGGTGACGTCGACGGGGTCGAGGGACCCGTGCACGGCACGGGTGGCGAGCACGTCGAACGGCGTCGACGCCCACGCGGTGACGACCTCGCCGACCGCCTGCAACCGCACCGCGGCCACGGCGTCGAGCCGCACCACGCGTCCGACGAAGGCGCCGAGGTCGGCGCGCTCGTCGGTGTCGGGGATCCGCAACGAGGTCATGCCCACTTCTCCAGCCACGCGCGCTCGTCGGGGGTGAGTCGACGCGGGCGCTGCGCGTCGAGGTCGAACGTCGCCATCCTGGTCCACGCCGTGATCGCGACGTCCGGTCCGTCGGACAGCGCGTAGTGGATCCGGAACGACGCGGCGCGCACCTCGTCCATCCACATCTCGACGTCCAGCGCGTGGCCCGCCCGGTAGGCGACCTGCCGCTTGTACGCCACGTTCAGCTCCGTGACGAGCAGCCCGCCCGCGAAGGCGTCGAGGCCGTCGGCCGCGGCCGTGGTGAAGAACAGCGCGACCCGCGCCTCCTCCAGCAGCATCACCGCACGCGCGTTGTTGAGGTGGCGGTAGGAGTCCTGGTCCGACCAGCGCAGCGGGACCTGCGTGTGGAATCGCGTCACTTCGCACCCCTCCCGCCGAGTTTGCCGATCCACCACGCGGTGTTGGCCGATCGTGTACAGCGCGGGGAGCAGGATCGGCAAAGTCGGTGTGCCCGATCGGCAAACTCGCGGGTCATCGGGCGAGTCCGCGCAGCTGCCGCGACACGACCGACAGCGTGGCCAGGTCGAGCTGCCCCGCCGTGCCGACCTCGTGCAGGGCGGACCTCGCGCGCACCAACCGCGACGCGTTCGCCTTCTCCCACTGCGCGATTGCCTCCTGCACCCCGGTGCCCGGCGTGGACTCGCGCAGCGCGTCGAGCGTGATCGCGCGCAGCGAGCCGTACAGGTCGTCGCGCAGCGCGAGGCGGGCCAGCGCGTGCCAGCGGTCACCGCGCTCCAGTGCACTCACCGACGTCAGCGCCAGGTCGATGCCGAGGTGCTCGGACAGCGCGTAGTACAGTTCCGCCACCTCCCGGGGCTCCCGGGGCTCCCGGTCGCGCTCCGAGAGCTCGGTGAGCTCGACGACGTCGAGCAGCCCGTAGCCGTACATCAGCGCACCCGAACGCTGGGCCGACTCCGCCTCGACGCCCGCCGCGGCGAGCGCACGGGTCCGCTCCTGCACGGCGACGAGCTCACGGCCGCGCAGCAGCGACGCCAGCCCGGCGCGCAGCGCCCGCACCGGGGCGGCGAACCGCGACGTCTCCGCACCGACCGCCAGTGGCTGCGGCCGGTTGGTGAGGAACCACCGCGACGCGCGGTCCAGCAGCCGCCGCGACTCCAGCACGATCTCGTCGGCCACCGCCGTGGGGATGCGCGGGTCCTGCAGCTCCGCCCAGAGCGCGGGCAGGTCGAACACCGCCGTGGTGACGGCGAAGGCGCGCACCGCGTCGGTCGCGTCGGCGGAGAGCTCCTCGCCGAGCCGGAACGCGTACGTCATGCCCGCGCCGTCGACCATCTCGTTGACCAGCTGGGTGGTGACGATCTCGCGCCGCAGCGGATGACCGGTGATCGCCCGGGGGAACCGCTCACGGATCTCGCGCGGGAAGTACTCCGGCAGCCGCCCGGCGAACGCCGCCGCGTCGGGCAGCCCGGTGGCCAGCACCTGCGCGGTGAGGTCCAGCTTCGTGTGCGCGAGCAGCGTGGACAGCTCCGGGCTGCTCAGCCCCTGTTCCGACGCCTCCAGAGCGGCGAACCCGGCGTCGTCGGGCAACACCTCCAGCTCCCGGACCAGCCCGTGGCGCGTCACGAGATCGCTGGTGAGCCGCGCGTGCACGTTCACCATCGCCGCGGCGTGCGCGCGGGCGATGCCGAGCACCGCGTTCTGGTCGCGGTTGTCGGCGAGCACCAGCTCGGAGACCTCGTCGGTCATCTCCACGAGCACCGCGTTGCGCGCGTCGCGGTCCAGCTCCCCGGCGGCGACGAGCCGGTCGAGCAGTATCTTGATGTTGACCTCGTGGTCGGAGCAGTCGACGCCCGCCGAGTTGTCGATCGCGTCGGTGTTGATCTTCCCGCCCGCTCGGGCGAACTCGATCCGGCCCTGCTGCGTGAACCCCAGGTTCCCGCCCTCGCCGACGACCCTGACGCGCAGCTCCGCGCCGTTCGCGCGCACGGCGTCGTTCGCCTTGTCCCCCGCGTCGGCGTGCGACTCGTCGGCCCCCTTGACGTAGGTGCCGATCCCGCCGTTCCACAGCAGGTCGGCGGGCGCGCGCAGGATCGCGGCGATCAGCTCGGGGGGGCTCAGCCGGGTGACGTCCTCGGCGAGACCGAGGGCCGAGGCCATCTCCGCACCCACCGGCACCGACTTCGCCGTGCGCGGCCACACCCCGCCACCCGCGCTGATCAGCGACCGGTCGTAGTCGTCCCACGACGAGCGCGGCAGCGCGAACATCCGCTCCCGCTCGGCGAAGCCCGTCGCCGAGTCGGGCGTGGGGTCGACGAAGACGTGGCGGTGGTCGAACGCCGCCAGCAGCCGGATGTGCGGGGACAGCAGCATGCCGTTGCCGAACACGTCGCCGGACATGTCGCCGACGCCGACGACCGTGAACGGCTGCTCCTGCGTGTCCACGCCCAGCTCGCGGAAGTGCCGTCGGACGCTCTGCCACGCACCCTTCGCGGTGATTCCCATCGCCTTGTGGTCGTACCCGACCGAGCCGCCGGACGCGAACGCGTCACCGAGCCAGAAGCCGTAGGAGGCCGCCACCTCGTTGGCCGTGTCGGAGAAGCGGGCCGTGCCCTTGTCGGCGGCGACCACCAGGTAGGAGTCGTCGCCGTCGTGCCGGACGACGTCGGGCGGCGGCACCGTGACCCCCACCCCGTCCACGTCGGCGAGGTTGTCGGTGACGTCGAGCAGCGCCGAGATGAAGATC
>JAKDLE010000412.1 GCA_030453005.1 Pseudonocardia sp.
GAGGAGCATGCGGCGAGTGTCGGTCCCGGCCCGGCATCCGGGCCGGTTCCTCACGCGATCCTCACGACGGGCCAGCCGATCCTGACGCCGATCTGCGTGCGCGCCCCCCGGATCGGGTGACGCCCGCCATGTCGGTGTTAGGGACCCGTCAAGGCCCGTGGTCAGCGCCGCGCGGCCCGCGCATGCTGTGCGCCGCGCGGCCGACCCCCGGCCGCCGACGAGGAGGTTCGTCGTGGCCGATCTGGCCTACGCCCTGATCCTGATCGGCGGGTTCGCCCTGCTGGTCCTGATACTGCGGGGGCTTGAGTCGCTGTGAGCACCGTGGCAAACGTCGTGGGCGCGCTGATCGCCCTGGGCCTGCTCGTCTACCTGTTCGTCGCGCTGTTGCGCCCGGAGCGGTTCTGATGTCGACCACCCTGGCCGGCCTGCTCCAGGTCGGCGCCCTCGTGCTGATCTTCGCGCTCGTGTACGTGCCGTTCGGCGACTACATGGCGAAGGTCTACAGCAGCGACAAGCACTGGCGGATCGAGAAGGCGCTCTACCGCCTGGTCCGCGTGGACTCCACCGCCGAGCAACGGTGGAGCACCTACGCCGCAGGCGTGCTGGGCTTCTCGTTCGTCTCGATCGTCCTGCTGTACCTGCTGCAGCGGCTCCAGCCGCTGCTGCCGCTGGCGTTCGGCCGCGGCGTCGACGACACCGGGACGGTGCCGCCTGCGATGGCGTTCAACACCGCCATCTCGTTCGTGACCAACACCAACTGGCAGTCCTACGTGCCCGAGCAGGTGCTCGGGCACACCGTGCAGATGGCCGGGCTGACCGTGCAGAACGTGGTGTCGGCCGCGGTCGGCATGGCGGTGGCGATCGCGCTGATCCGTGGGTTCGCCCGCTCGGCGACCGACCGGCTCGGCAACTTCTGGGTCGACCTGACCCGCGGCGTCGTGCGCATCCTGCTGCCCATCTCGTTCGTCTTCGCGATCGTGCTCGTCGGGCTGGGGGTGGTGATGTCGCTGCGCTCCGGGGTCGTCATCACCGCCGTCGACGGCACGCAGCACACGCTGCCGCTGGCCCCGGCCGCCTCCCAAGAAGTGATCAAGGTGCTCGGCACCAACGGGGGCGGGATCTTCAACGCCAACTCCGCGCACCCGTTCGAGAACCCGAACGCACTGACCAACCTCATCGAGTACTTCCTGGAGCTGGTCATCCCGGTGTGCCTGACCCGCACGTTCGGGACGATGGTGCGCAACACCCGGCAGGGCACCGTGCTGCTCGCCGTCATGGGCGTCATCTGGGCGGCGTTCGTCACGGTCACCTGGCTGTTCGAGACCCACCCGAACGGAACGGCCACGCTCGCTGCGGGTGCCGCCCTGGAGGGCAAGGAGGTCCGGCTCGGGATACCGAGCTCGGTCCTGTTCGCCGTCTCCACCACCGGCACCTCGACCGGGGCCGTCGACTCGGCGCACGACAGCTTCACCGGCGGCGGTGGCGGGGTCCTGATCCTCAACATGCTGCTCGGCGAGGTCGCGCCCGGTGGGGTCGGCACCGGGCTCTACAACATCCTGGTGCTGGCGATCATCGCGGTGTTCCTGGCCGGGCTGATGGTCGGGCGCACGCCGGAGTACCTGGGCAAGAAGCTGGGCCGCGTGCAGGTCACCGCCGCGACGATCTCGATACTGGCGATGCCGATGCTGGTGCTGCTCGGGGCCGGGGTGGCCATCGCGCTGCCGAGCACGCGCGAGGCGCTCAACAACGACGGCGCGCACGGCTTCTCCGAGGTGCTCTACGCCTACGCCTCGACGTCGAACAACAACGGCAGCGCGTTCGCCGGCCTGACCGTGACCAGCGACTTCTTCCAGACCACCCTGGGGCTGGCGATGCTGTTCGGCCGGTTCGTGCCGATCCTGGCCGTGCTGGCCCTGGCCGGCTCGCTGGCGACACAGCGCCGCCTCGACGCCGGGGCGGGCACCCTGCCCACCGACCGCGCCGGGTTCGGCGTGCTCGTCGGCGGCACCGTGCTGATCGTGGCGGCCCTGACCTTCTTCCCGGCGCTCGCGCTGGGGCCCATCGCGGAGGCACTCAAGTGAGCACACCCACCCTGGACCGGTCGATCACCGAACGGCAGGAGCTGCACGCGCAGCGCACCGGCCGCGCGGTGTCGGCCGGGGCGTTCTCCCCCCGGCAGCTCCTGAGCTCGGTGCCCGACGCGCTGCGCAAGCTCGACCCCCGCGCGCAGCTGCGCAACCCGGTCATGTTCGTGGTCTGGGTCGGCTCGGTGCTGGTCACCGTGCTCGCGATCGTCGAGCCGGGCGTGTTCTCGATCCTCATCGCGGTGTGGCTGTGGTTCACCGTGCTGTCCGCCAACCTCGCCGAGGCGGTGGCGGAGGGCCGGGGCAAGGCGCAGGCCGAGGCGCTGCGCCGGACCAAGACCGACACCATGGCCCGGCGCCTCGCCGCAGGCGGGGCAGAGGAGCAGGTCCGCGGCACCGAGCTGCGGATCGGCGACCGGGTCGTCGTCGAGGCAGGCGAGACGATCCCGGGCGACGGCGACGTCGTCGAGGGCATCGCCACCGTCGACGAGGCGGCGATCACCGGCGAGTCCGCCCCCGTGATCCGGGAGGCGGGCGGGGACCGGAGTTCCGTGACCGGTGGCACCACGGTCCTGTCGGACCGGATCGTCGTGGCGATCACCACGAAGCCCGGCGAGTCGTTCGTCGACCGGATGATCGCGCTGGTCGAGGGCGCGGCCCGGCAGAAGACACCCAACGAGATCGCGCTGACGATCCTGCTGGCCGCCCTGACGATCATCTTCCTGCTCGCGGTGGTCGCGGTGGCCCCGATGAGCGCCTACGCCGGTGAGCAGCAGTCGCTGATCGTGCTCACCGCGCTGCTGGTGTGCCTCATCCCCACCACGATCGGCGCGCTGCTCAGCGCCATCGGCATCGCCGGCATGGACCGGCTCGTGCAGCGCAACGTGCTGGCCACCTCCGGGCGCGCCGTGGAGGCCGCGGGCGACGTCGACACGCTGCTGCTGGACAAGACCGGCACCATCACCTACGGCAACCGGCAGGCCACCGAGCTGATCCCGGTCGGCGGCACCGTGCCCGCGGAGCTGGCGACGGCCGCGCGGCTGTCCAGCCTGGCCGACCAGACCCCGGAGGGCCGCTCGATCGTCGCGCTCTGCGCCGCCGAGTACCGCCTGCCCGCCGAGGCGACGGCGGAGGAGGCGGTGGCGGAGTTCGTGCCGTTCACCGCGCAGACCCGGATGTCGGGCGTCGACCTGGCCGGGCGCCGGGTGCGCAAGGGTGCCGCCGGGTCGGTCGCGGCCTGGGTGGCCGAGCACGGCGGCCGCGCCGACACGACCGAGGTCGACACGATCACCGCCGACGTCGCCCAGCAGGGCGGCACCCCGCTCGTCGTGGCCCAGCTCGTCGGCGACCGCGCCCGGGTGCTGGGCGTGATCCGGCTGTCCGACGTGGTCAAGCCGGGGATGCGGGAGCGGTTCGACGAGATGCGCGCGATGGGCATCCGCACCGTCATGATCACCGGTGACAACGAGCTGACCGCCGCGGCCATCGCGCAGGAGGCAGGCGTCGACGACTTCCTCGCCGAGGCCACCCCCGAGGACAAGATGGCGCTGATCCGCACGGAGCAGGAGGGCGGGCGGCTGGTCGCGATGACCGGCGACGGCACCAACGACGCACCCGCGCTCGCGCAGGCCGACGTCGGCGTGGCGATGAACACCGGGACGGCCGCGGCCAAGGAGGCAGGCAACATGGTCGACCTCGACTCCGACCCGACCAAGCTCATCGAGATCGTCGAGATCGGCAAGCAGCTGCTGATCACCCGCGGGTCGCTGACCACGTTCAGCGTCGCCAACGACCTGGCGAAGTACTTCGCGATCCTGCCCGCGATGTTCGTGGCGATCTACCCGTCGCTCGGGGCGCTCAACGTGATGGGGCTCGCGACCCCGCAGTCGGCGATCCTCTCCGCGGTGATCTTCAACGCGCTGATCATCGTGGCGCTGATCCCGCTGGCCCTGCG
>JAKDLE010000413.1 GCA_030453005.1 Pseudonocardia sp.
GGGCAGCCGGGCGGCCCTCACTCCGCCACCCACGCGGGCTCCGTGGCCGCGACAACTCGCCCGCCCGTGAAGTCCACCATCGCCACCCGCGCAGTCAGCTCCCGCCCGGCCTCGGCGGTGAAGCGCTGCAGCACGTCGCGCACGGCGGCGCACAGCGCGTCGCCGCAGGGGCGCAGCTGCCCCGCCGACTCCCACAGCTCGTAGGCGTGCCGCGCGGTGTTCGCGGTGTCCACCCGCGCGCCCACCGCCTCGTCGCCGCAGGCCGCGCGCGTGAGTGCCCCGAGCAGCCCCGTGTCGACCTTCGAACGCGTGTAGTGGGTCATCAGCACCCCGCTCGCCAGCTTCGTGAGCTTGCCCGCCATACCGACGAACACCACGTCGCGAAGCCCAAGCTCCACCGCGCGCCGCAGCGCCGCCCCGGTGAAGTCGCCGACCTCGACGAACGCCACCTCCGGCAGGTCCGGCAGCAGCGCCATCGCGCCGCGCTCGGTGCGCCCACCGGTGGCGAGCACCAACGTCGGGCAGCCCTGCGCCGCCATCACCGCCACGGCCTGCACCACCGACGCGCGCCACGAGGCCGTCGAGAACGGTCGCACGATGCCGGTGGTGCCGAGGATCGAGATGCCGCCCTCGATGCCCAGCCGCCGGTTGGTCGTCTTGCGGGCCATCCGCTCGCCGCCCGGCACGCTGATCGTGACGCGCACGCCGCCCTCGGGCACCACCTCGCGCACCGCCGCGGTGATCATCCCGCGCGGGCCGGGGTTGATCGCGGGCCCGCCGACCTCCAGGCCCAGCCCCGCCCGCGTCACCACACCGACGCCCTCACCGCCCGCGATCACCACGTCGTCACCGGGCACGAATCGCACGGTGACCGTGAGGTGCGCACCGTGCGTGACGTCCGGGTCGTCGCCCGCGTCCTTGACGACGACCACGGTCGCGCTGTCCCCGTGGTGCGTCGAGGTGTGCAGAGCAAAGGAGTGCCGGGCACCCGACGGGAACGGGACCTCCACGGACGCAGGCGCCGTCCCCTCACGCAGCAGCAGAGCGGCCGCCTTCGCCGCCGCCGCGGAGTTGGCGCCGGTCGAGAACCCGGTGCGCAACGCCTTCGGCCGCATTTTCATCGTCCGCGGGAGATCGGGTTCGCGCAGACCCGGCTGCTCGCGCTCGGCCTCGCTCACGACGTCTGCGCCGCCCGAGCCGCACGGAGCTCCCGACGCGCGGCGGCGTCGGGCTTGCGGAAGGTGTGGAAGTGGCCCGCGTGGTAGAGGTGGCTGCGGGTCCCCGACGCGCCGAGCGCGGCGCCGACGAGGAACAGCGTCTGTCGCCACAGCTTGCGCTCCCGGCACACGGTGACGACCTCGTCGAGGCGGCAGCGCAGCGTCAGCTCGTCAGGCCAGGTGGTGCGGTAGGCCACGACGACCGGCGTGTCGTCCGGGTAGCCACCCGCGCGCAGCTCGTCGACCATCTGCGAGGTCCGCGCCGCGGACAGGAAGATCGCCATCGTGGTGCCGTGGCGGGCGAACTCGCGCAGCTTCTCCCGCTCCGGCATCGGCGTCTTGCCGCCCTCGAGCCGACACAGCACCACCGACTGCGCCACCTCCGGGATCGTCAGCTCGCGGCCGGCCGCCGCGGCCGCCGCGCCGAACGCGGACACCCCGGGCACGATCTCGACATCGAGCCCCATCCCGACCGCCGCGTCGTACTGCCCCTGCACCGCGCCCCACAGCGACGGGTCCCCGGAGTGGACGCGCGCCACCGTCAACCCCTCGGCGGCCGCCCGGCGGTACAGCGCGAGGACGTCGTCGTGCGCGATCTGCGAAGAGTCCACGAGCTCGGCGTCGGCGCGCGCGTGCTCCGTGACGCACTCCTCCATCACCAGCGAGGCCGCCCAGATCACGACGTCGGCCTCGGCGATCCGCCGCGCACCGCGCAGGGTGATGAGGTCGGCCGCCCCCGGTCCGGCACCGACGAAACAGATCCGCCCAGTCGTCATCGGCCTAGTCTGCGGACGTGACCGCCGTCGCGTCCACGCGGCCCCACCCTCGCGATGCCCACGATCGGCGGGATCGGGGCATGAGCTGGGCGTCCCCGCGCCGAGTACCCGCCAGCCGACGAACCGGTCGGCCGCCACATCGGCCTGATCGCGTCGGGTCACCGCTCAGGTCAGTCCGCACTGCCCCGGGGTACGACCCAACGCATCTGTTGGCCGGTCACCGCCGCGATGTGGTCGAAGTCGCTGTCGTGGTGCAGCACGATCGCGGCGTGGTACTCCGTTGTCGCGGCCGTGAGGAGGTCGACGATGCCCGCCGCGCGGTGCTGACTGCGTCGAGCGAGCATGGCCTGCACCTCGCGGGCGCGCACGCCGATCGTCGGGTGCAGGGGTAGATCGGTGAAGCCGACCCCCCGGGCCTGCGCTGTGCGCCGGTATCCGGCGGGGTCACGGGCCGAGTAGCCCACCTCGAGATCAACCGTGACGCACGTGGCCAACAACCCCAGGTGGCCCAGCCGGTCGAGCTCGGACCGGACCGGTGCCTGGGCGATGCGGGCGATCGCACTGGTGTCCGCGAGGTAGGGCCCGGCCGCGATCACCTCCTGGCCTGGGCACGCACGTCCGGGTCGGCGAGGTCCGGGCCGCCCCAGATCGCGGGGTCGTCGAACACCTCGGTACGCCGTCGTCGAGCGGCCACGTAGGCCAGGGCGGCGTTGACCGTGTCGACCTTCGACGTCGTGCCCAGCTCCCGTGCGGCGGCCGCGAGTTGGTCGTCGTCGATGTCGATCGTGGTGCGACCCATACCGCCATCATATCGCGCATCAACGATGGCGGACGTGATGTCCCGGGCCGGTCAGGCCGCCGTCGCGGTGACGTCCAGGGTGGCGACACTCGTCCGCAGAGAGGTCTCCAGCACCTGGTCGCGGCGGCGCGGGTTCATCAGGTTGCCGCCCATCGCGGCGAGGTCGGCCGGGCCGGGGGTGAGCACCGTGACCTGGGTGCCGCGGTCGCGGAGCTCGCGCACCTCGGCGTCGAGCCAGCGGGTCAGCACGCGGCGCACGGCGCGCTCGGCGGCGGCGAGGGGTTCGCGCGGGCAGTCGTAGTCGTGGCTGGCCATCGGCGCGAGCACGAACACCTCGTCGAGCTCCGGCGCCCCCGGGCGGGCCAGCAGCTCCACCGAGGTGGCCGAGGAGACCGCCCCGTCGACGTAGCGGTGGCCGTCGATCACCTGCGGGGTGAACCAGCCGGGGATCGAGCAGGACGCGAGCACCGCCTCCCCCACCGTCGCCTGCGGGCCGTTCTCCCGGCCGAACACCACGCGGTGCCCGGAGTCGTAGTCGACGGCCACGACCCACAGCGGCGCGCCCGGCACCCAGCGGTCGGGGGTGGCGCCGAGACGTGCCTGCAGCGCCGCCACCAACTGGACCAGCGACCCCATCCGACCCCGCCCGGCTGGCAGCAGGCCCGAGGCGGCGACCACCGGGTTGATGCTGCCCGGGTGCGCCAATGCGCTGGCGAGCATCCGTGGGGACCCGATCCACGGCAGCGGCACCGGCGGGCGGCCGTTCCCGGACTCGCGCTCCAGGGTGCCGATGTCGGGCAGCGCGTCGTCGAGGTCGGGCGTGGGGGCCGCACCGTGCTGGTGGGCCAACAGCTCGTCGACGGTCATGCCGCAGCGCAGGGCCGCGCCGAGCACGCTGCCCGCGCTGGTGCCCATCACGAGGTCGAGCTCACCGAGCGGACGGCCCAGCCGGGGTTCGAGGGCCGCGAGGGCACCCGCCGTCCACGCCGAGCCGAGGATGCCGCCCGCCCCGAGAACGAGCCCGGTCCTGCGCCTGGGATGCGTCATGTCGACCTCCTCAGTGAGCTACCCCACGGTAACCCAGGCGGTCGATCAGACGCTCCCCCGTCACCGGACCGTCACCTGCGCGACGAACCGCGCCACGGCCCCGGGGTTGCCTGCCGGGTGGGTGTGCAGGAACGAGGCGTGCACGCCACCCTCGACCCACCCCCCAGCTTAAACAAAGGTGTCGGCATCGGCCTGC
>JAKDLE010000414.1 GCA_030453005.1 Pseudonocardia sp.
CTGCGACATCGAGGTGACCGCGTCCTGCACGACGCCGGCGTTGCCCTCGATGCCCTGGGCCATGCCGGCCGGGATGTACTGGCCCAGGTCGGCGAACACCTTGGACGGGGACCGGATGCCCAGGATGTTCTTCACCCAGCCGGGGATCAGGGAGCCGAAGAACCCGAAGATCCGGTCGCGCAGCCACCCGGCGGCCCGCTGGATGCCCGACCACAGCCCGCTGATCAGGTCGCCGCCGGCGCCGAGCAGCAGTGAGCCCAGGTTCCCGATCGCGCCCAGCACCCGCCCGGGCAGCCCGCTCAGCCAGCCGACCAGCCCGGCGGCCTGGCCGACCGCGGCGTCACGCATGGAGGCGAACCAGCCGCCGACCATGCCGGGCAGGTTCGCGAACCACGAGATCGCGCCCACCACCCAGTCCACGGCCGACCCGATCCCGGACTTCACGCCCTCCCAGACGCCGAGCACGATCCCGCGGAAGGTCTCACTGCTGGTCCAGGCCCACACCAGGGCCCCGACGAGCAACCCGATGCCCAGCACGAGCAGCCCTATCGGGTTGGCGGCCATCGCGGCGTTGAGCAGCCACTGCACCGCCGTGTAGGCGACCACGCCGGCCCGCCACACCGTCACGGCCCCGTTCACCGCGAGCACCGCCACCGCGAGGGAGCCCAGCCCGATCACGAGCCCGTTCACCAGCCCCTGGTTCTCGCCGATCCAGGTCAGGGCACCCTGTAGGGCCTCACCGAACTGGATCACGTAGGGGAGCAGCTGCTGGCCGAGCCCGACCTTGACGGCCTCGAACCGTTCGCTGAGCCCGTCCATCTGCGCCTGGAACGACGAAGCCTCCCGACCGGCGGCGCCCAGCGCGTCCGCGCCCTGCTCGTTGAGCAGCGCCATGTAGGCGGTCGCGGTGGCGTTGCGGTCGGCCTCGCCGGTCAGCCCGGCCAGGCCGAGCTCGGCCTTCTTCGCCTCGATCGAGGCCTGGTTGATCGCGAGCCCGTAGGCGTCGAGGGAATCGAACTCGCCCCGCAGGCCGGCCGAGAGTGCGGCGACGGCGTCGGCGGCGGTCCCGCCGTACATGGCGGCGAAGTCGGCGCCGAGCCCGACCATCTGCTGTGTCTTGCCGGCCAGCTGGTCCATCGGGATGCCGGCGTTCTTGAGCTGGGCCCCGATCAGGGTGGCGAAGTTACCGACCTGGGCGGCGGGGATGCGGATGTTGTCGGTGGTGTCGCTGGCCCAGTCCTTCACGGCCTGGGCGGAGGCGCCGAACACGGCGTCGACCCCGCCGTAGGCCTGCTCCAGCTCGGACGCCGACTGGATCGCCGCCACCCCCAGGGCCCCGATCGCGGCGACCCCGGCCGTCGCGGCGGTGGTGACCCCGGACCGCATCCGCTCGCCCATGGACTCGGTGGCGTCACCCGCGCGCCGCGTGGCGCCCTCCAGGTCGCGTGTGTCCCCGGCGAAGATGAGCCGGATGATGTTGCCCCCGGCCATCTAGTCGACCTCCAGCCCGGCGCTGCGCGCGAGTCGGGCGATCTGTGCCGCGAGCTCCTCGCGGACCACGTCGGCCTTGTCCAGGTAGGAGGGCCACAGGTAGCGGCCCTTGCGGATGAACGGGCGCCGCACGCTGTTGCCGGGTCCGACCCGGCCGCCGAAGTCCAGGAACCCGAAGTAGGGGTAGCGGGCGCCGCCGCCCTGCACCCGGGCTGCCGACTGGGTCGACCCGGCCTTGATCGTCGAGCGGACGTGCCCGGAGCGCGGCGGGCCGAGCGGGACGCGGCGCTTGGCCTCGGACGCGACGATCTGGGCCGCGGAGTTGAACCCGACCCGCAGCCGCTTGGCGGTGTCGCGGTCGATGTCGCGCAGCGAGCGGCGGAACTCGCGCAGCCCCTCGATACGGACCTCCTGCTCGCCGATCACCCGTTCACCGTCCCCTCCCGTGCTGGGCCCTCTTGTGGGCCATCTCCTGTCGCTGCGCCTTGCGGCCGTGGAACACCGACCACTCCACGAACTCGGCGTTGCTCATCCGCTGCCCCAGCTCGCCCACGGTCATCCCCAAATCGGCGGCCAGGACGAACGCGAACTCACGATCCGTGCTGGCCTCGAAACCGCTGCACCGCCTCCTTGGCCGCGGCCTTGTTCATCCCGGACAGCCGCACGATCGCGTCGGCGACGGGTTCGATCTCCCCGGCCGGGCTGTTCTGCTGCCACTGGGCGACCTCGTCGTAGGTGAGGTTGGGCTCGACCAGGGCCAGGGACAGCAGGTGGCGCTCCATCTCCTCGACGGTCATCTCCTTGCCCTGCAGGTTCAGCGCCTCGGCCCGGGAGAGGGGACGGACCTTGACCGTGCCGACCTCGGGGATCTCGATGTCCTCCACGCCGAAGCGCCTGGCCAGCAGATCGGCCTTGCTGATGATGTCCACGGTGCGCTCCTGAGGGGGGCTGGGCCGGTCAGACGCCGGCGGTGTCGGCGATGTCGTCGGAGAGCTGCAGCTCACAGCTGAACATGACCATGTCGGCCACGGCCGCGGTCTCCTTGTAGGTGGTGACCAGGACCTGCACGGTCGCGGTGGGCTTTCCGGTGCCGATGCCCTCGGGCTGGTAGATCAGTTCCACCGCGGCGGCGCCGATCAGGGGGCGCAGCACCGAGCCGGGGCCGGTCATCGCGGTGTTGTCGTAGATGCCCTCGATGGACGCGGTCCCGTCCTTGAGGCCGGGTGCGTACACCTTGGAATTCTTCCCGAAGGTGGTGACGTCGTGGGTGTCGGCGGTGCGGCCGAAGGTGACCGAGTTGGAGAAGGCGGACAGGTCGTCGCCTCCCACGCTGACCGCGGTTCCCTTGCCGTGGACGAACGCCATGTCAGGCTCCTGTTCCGATGATGTTGACGGTGAACGTGGCGGCCAGGTACTCCACGGCGGCCACGGAGATCACCCCGAACTCGCACTGGGTGACCCGCGCCGAGTGGTACGCGGTGGGCTCATGGGACTCGATGACGGCCTTGACCGAGCCCGCGCCGGCGCCGTCGGCGTAGGTCGACACCCGGTCCCGCGCGGTGCGCGAGTCGACCTTGCCGACCAGCACCATCACCGGCAGGTCGAGCCGGTCGCCGCCGCGGCGCATGGCGGCGTCGTAGGTGAGCGGGTCGGGCCAGCCGATGACCGCGGCGGGCGGGGTGACCCGGTCGGCCCAGTACGGGAACACCCGCAGCCCGGCGATGCCCTCCAGGGAGGTGCCGAGCTCGTCCATCACGGCTCCGATGTCCACCCCGGGTCACCGGGTCCAGATCCGGCGCCGGTAGGGCTCGAGCGCGACCGCGACGTCGGGGTCGACCCGGGCAAGCAGGCGGAGCTCGGTGCCGGCGTCGGGGGAACCGGCCACCCCGAACGGGGAGTCGCGGCGCGCGGCCAGCCGCGAGGCCTGCAGCAGCGTCGCCTGCGCCACCGCCACCGGGACCGTGCTCCACCCGAACAGGGCGGTGACCCGCACCTCGCCCTCACGCCCGGTCACCTGGGCCGCGGCCGCCCCGCGGATGCCCAGCGCCTCCCACGGGCGGCCGTGCTGGGCGGCGTTGCGCGGCAGCAGCTGGTAGTCGACCGGGTCCACGGTGGTGGGGTAGGTGCCGTCGCCGGTGGTGTCGAGCGCGACGAGCAGCCCGGTGCTGTCCGCCACGTCGTCGAGCCCGGCGACCCAGCCCGAGCGGCGCCCGAACCGGGCGGTGTACTCGCGCGCCTCGGGCACGGCGACGTTGCCGAACTGGCGGTGCGCGGTGCGGTCCACCGCCCGCGAGGCCGTGGACACCGCGCGGGCGAGCACGGCGTCGTCGGCGGTGTCGGGGACCCGGATGTAGTCCTTGAGGTCCTCCACGCCCACGTAGTCCGGCGCCCACGGCATCGGTGGTCACCGCCCCCGGGCGTCGCTGCCCGCGGCGGGTGCGGTGTCGGGTACCCAGCCGCGGTCGGTCAGGACGTTCCCGCCGGCACGGCGGGGCTCGGGGCGGGCGATCGTGACGCGCTGCAGCGGGACCCGGCGACG
>JAKDLE010000415.1 GCA_030453005.1 Pseudonocardia sp.
TTAAACGGCGCCGAACTGACGATCATCGCGCTGGCCAGCGGTTGTGGTGGCCGCCGTGCGGCGAACCCCTGATCCCGACACCACCCTCCCCGACGGCGCACTCACCGCTCGAGATCGCCCTCGGCGACGTCGACAACTTGATCGCGCACCACCCCAAAACGGCCAACCCAGCGCGCGGGCGGCCGCTGAGCGACGAGGGGCCGCTGCTGCGCTCGTGCATCGCCCGCCCGAGGCCCTCCGCGCGTTCGTTGCAAAGGCGGTCGGTGACCCCTGGCGGCTCGCCGGGGAGAACTGGCGCGAGGCGAGGTCTGTGTTGGCGAGGTCATCACCTTGGCTCGCGGCGACGACGTCGGCTCGTTCGGGATCAACGCCGCGGGGCCGAGGCAGATCGCTAGGAGAGCGCCCGCCGGTCACCCCCACCGCCCCGGGCAGGTTGCAGCAGGTTGCGCGTGGTGATCCCGGTGAACACCCAGACCCTCTCGGCGGCGCTACCGATCCCGTGCCGCGACGGTACGTCAGGTGCGGCCCGGAGGAGGTCCGCCGCAGCAGGCGGGGCGGAGCACGGTGGCCCCGGAGTCGATCAGGTGAGAGGGTGTGCACGGCCCGCGCAGCGCACCGGCTGGCCGTCGAAGGAGGCAGCGATGAGTCTCGGCACGGAGCTGGTCGCCGAGCTGGAAGCGATCGTCGGGGCCGGGCACGTCCGCACCGGCCGCGGCGACCTGGAGCCCTACGCGCGCGACGCCACGCCGCTGTTCCGCGGGGTGCCCGACGCCGTCGTGTTCCCCCGCACCGCCGACGAGGTGGCCGCGGTGCTGCGCCTGGCCACCCGGCGCGGGGTCCCGGTGGTGCCGCGCGGTGCGGGGTCCAACCTGTCGGCGGGCACCGTGGCCGACCGCGGCGGGATCGTGCTCGTGCTCACCCGCATGACCACCATCCTGGAGATCAGCCCCGACGAGCTGCTGGCCCGCGTCGAGGCCGGGGTCACGACCGTCGCGCTGGTCGAGGCCGCGGCGCGCCACGGCCTGCTCTACGCCCCCGACCCGGGCAGCCGCACAGTGTCCACAGTCGGCGGGAACGTCGCCACCTGCGCGGGTGGGCTGCGCGGGCTCAAGTACGGCGTCACCCGCAACTACGTGCTCGGCACCACGGCCGTCCTGCCCACCGGCGAGACCATCCGCACCGGCGGCAGGCTGTGGAAGGACGTCGCGGGCTACGACCTCACCCGCCTGCTCACCGGCTCCGAGGGCACCCTCGGCGTCCTCACCGAGATCACCGTCGCGCTGCTGCCGATGCCCGCCACCACGAACACCGGGGTGGCCTACTTCCCCTCGCTCGCCGACGCCGGGCGGGCCGTCTCCGCCGTGATCGGCGACGGCATCGTCCCCGCCACGCTGGAGTTCCTCGACGCCAAGTGCATCGGGGCCGTGGAGGACTACGCCCACCTGGGGCTGCGCCGGGACGCGGGGGCGCTGCTGCTGTTCGGCGACGACGGCGCGGCCGACACCGTGGACCGCACGCTCACCCGCATCGGCGAGCTGTGCACGAAGCACCGGGCGATGGAGGTGACCCTCGCCGAGGACGTCGCCCGCTCCGAGGCGCTGCTCGCCGCCCGGCGCTGCTCGTTGCCCGCGCTGTCGCGGCTGGGCACCCTCACCATCCTGGAGGACGCCACGGTGCCCCGGCCGCGGCTGGCCGAGATGGTGGATCGCATCGACGACATCGCCGAGCGCCACGACGTGTCCATCGCGACGTTCGGCCACGCGGGCGACGGCAACCTGCACCCGACCTGTGTCGTCGACCGGCACGACATGACCGCCGCCGACCGCGCGCACCGGGCGTTCGCCGACATCTTCGCCGCGGCCATCGACATGGACGGCACCATCACCGGCGAGCACGGTGTCGGCGCCGCCAAGCTGCCCTACCTGCAGGCCCGGCTCGGCGCCGACCAGATGGCGCTGCTGCGGCGCATCAAGTCGGCGTTCGACCCGGCCGGCATCCTCAACCCCGGGAAGTTGGGATCATGACGATCTTCGATCCGGAGCTGCTGGACCGGTGCATCTCCTGCGGGTTCTGTCTGCCCGCCTGCCCCACCTACGCGCTGACCGGCGACGAGGGCGCGTCCCCGCGCGGGCGGATCAACCTGATGCGCGCGCTGGAGACCGGCGAGCTCGACGCCGACGACGCCCGCGTGCGCGAGGAGTCGTCGTTCTGCCTCGGCTGCCGGGCGTGCGAGCCCGTGTGCCCGGCGGGCGTGCAGTACGGGCAGCGCCTGGAGACCTGGCGCGACCACCAGGGGCGCGGGCGCCACCGGCCGGTCCTGACGCGGCTGCTCACGGCGGTCGCGGCGCAGACCCCGCTGCTGCGGGCCCTGGGCCTGGTGCGCCGACCGGCCCGCGCCACCCGTCCGGACGGGGACCGCACGGCGGCCTCCCTGATGCTCGGCTGCTTCGAGCGCGGGCTCTACCCGGGCGTGAGCCGGGCGGTCCGCAGGCTGCTGCCCGGCATCGCCGTGCCCGCGAGCCAGGGCTGTTGCGGCGCCCTGCACGCGCACAACGGCGCGTCCCACCGGGGCGAGGAGATGGCGCGGCGGCTCGGGGAGCAGCTCCCGGGCGTCGTCGTCACCACCGCGGGCGGGTGCGCCGCGCACCTGGCCACGGTGCTCGGCCGGGAGCGTGTGCAGGAGCTCAGCGAGCACCTCGTCGCCACCGGTGCGGCACCCGTCGGCGAGGTCCGCGTCGCCGGTCGCCGGGCCCGGGTGGCCCTGCAGGACTCCTGCCACCTACGCAACGGGCTGGGTGTGTCCGCCCAGCCCCGGGCGCTGATCTCCGCGGTCGCCGACCTCGTCGCGGTGCCCGGCGAGGCCAGCTGCTGCGGGGCTGCGGGCACCTACTCCCTGCTCCGGCCGCGCGACAGCCGCCGGATCCTGGAGCCGAAGCTGGACGCGGTCGAGGCGTCCGGCGCCGACTACGTGGTGGCGGTCAACCCCGGCTGCCTGCGCCAGCTCGAGACCGGGCTCGCGCGGCGGTCGAGCCCGGTGCGCGCGGTGCACCTCGCCGACCTCCTCGCCGCCGCCGCGGGCGGCGTGCCCCTCCCCCACGGTGCCCGGTGGCGGCTTCCCCGCCGGCCCGCGCGCAGGCGCGCCCCCCGGGCGCCGTAGGCCGCGCGATCACCCCGGCCGGCGCTGCGCCCCGGCCGCCCCCAGGGCGCCGTAGGCCGTCAGCTCAGCCGTGACCGGGGCCAGCACGAGCTCCCGGGCCACGTCGGCGACCGCCGCCCGCATCCGCGCCTCGACCCGCGCGCGCCGCCGCCGGGCGCCGACACCGGCGAGCAGCCGCGCCACCACCGCGAGCAGCAGGCCGGCGAGCACCCCGCCGAGCAGCAGCACGGTCGGCAGCGGCACCACCCCGAGTGCGGGCGTCGCAGGCTCGGGCAGCCGCAGCAGGGTCAGGACGTAGAGCCCGGCGAGCCACAGCCCGCCGACCAGCGCCAGCGTGGCCAGCAGCGCCTGCAGCACCCCGGCCGCGCGCCACCACCGCGGCGGGCGGTCCAGCCCGAGGTCGGTGGTCGCGACGACTCGGTCCAGCGCGTCCGGCAGGTCGTCCGAGCGGGAGCGGGCCGCCGCGCGGACGGTGTCGGGCCACGGGTCGGGCAGGCCGTCGGCCGCCGTCTCGGCCAGCTCGCGCAGCGCCAGGTCCACCCGCGAGCGCTCCACGGCCGAGGCGGGCCGCAGCGAGGTCCGGGCCACCGGCGCCTCCCCGGTCGGCTGCTCCCCGGTCGGCTGCTCCCCGGTCGGCTGCTCCCCGGTCGGCTGGGACCGCTGCAGGTGCAGCCGGCGCAGCGGGTCGGGCCGCAGGCGCCGCAGCCACCGCGTGTACGGCGCGCCGGTGGCGGCCACCGCCCGGTGCACGGCCGCCGCCTGCACGGCCGCGCCGACCGCGGGCACGCCTGCGGCGGCGCTCAGCGCCGTCTCCAGCCCGGCGACCGCCGCGGCGTCGAGCTGCGCCCAGGCCGGTCCGGCGACCACGTC
>JAKDLE010000416.1 GCA_030453005.1 Pseudonocardia sp.
GGGAACCGGCCGCCGAGCGCAGTGTCAGGGGCATGCGCACACCTTCTCATGCGGGCGACTTCCGCCACCACGACGCGGGCGACCTGACGGGTGATCGTGCTCGCGGCGATCGTCCTGGGCGGAGTCCGTGGGGATGCGGACTTGTCGCGCGGGTGCCGGGGGCGGGCCGGTACCCTGCTCTAGGGCGGATCATCCGCACCGGCCCTCGTAGCTCAGCTGGATAGAGCAAGAGCCTTCTAATCTCTAGGTCGTTGGTTCGAGTCCAACCGGGGGCACCAGGTCAGAGCCTTGATCGACTAGCTATCGGTCGGGGTTGGGAGCTAATCGGGGAGCCAAACTGCTAGTCTGGCTCCCATGGCGGCCGGCTCTGGGGCACGGAAGCGCTCGCGCGGCGAGGTGGAGCAGCGCGCGGGCGGAGCGCTGCGGGTCCGGGTGTATGCCGGGCTCGACCCGCTCTCGGGCAAGCGGCACTATCTGACGGAGACCGTGCCCGCGGGGCCGAAGGCCGCCAAGCAGGCCGAGAAGGTTCGCACCCGGCTCCTCGCCGAGGTCGACGAGCGACGCAACCCGCGCACGAGCGCGACCGTGAACCAACTGCTGGTGCGATACCTGGGCGTCCTCAAGATCGAGGACACCACACGGAACGGCTACGAGCGGCTGATCCGGCTCTACATCCGCCCGCTACTCGGAGACCTCTCCATAGGGCGCATCGACGGCGAGACCCTCGACGCCTACTACGCCGAGCTGCGCCGGTGCCGCGCGCGGTGCGACCGCCGGGCCCGCGTCGATCACCGCACCGACGACGAGCACGAGTGCGACGACCGTTGCGCACGGCACGTCTGCGAGCCGCTCGGCGCCTCCTACCTCCGGCAGATCCACACCGTGCTGAACGGCGCCTTCACCCGGGCCGTCCGTTGGCGGTGGATCGGCACCAATCCGGTACGCCAGGCTGAACCACCGCCGCAGCCTCCGCCCGACCCGCAACCACCGTCGCCCAGTCAGGCTGCGCGCATCGTCGGGGCCGCCTGGAACGACCCGGACTGGGGGATGTTCGTCTGGCTCGCCATGACTACTGGCGCCCGCCGGGGCGAGCTGTGCGCCCTGCGCTGGGACCGCATCGACTTCTCGACCGGCGTCGTCGACATCCGGACCGCGGTCGCCCAGATCAACACCCGGACGTGGGAGAAGGACACGAAGACCCACCAGCGGCGGCGGATCGTGGCGGACCCGCAGACCCTCGCGCTCCTGCGGGCGTACCTCCAGCACGCGGCCCAGACGTGCGCAAGCCTCGGCATCGAGCTGGCCGAAGACAGCTTCGTGTTCTCCGGTGCGCCGGACCACAGCACGTGGATGAAGCCCGACACCGTCACCCAGCGCTACTCGCGCATGTGCGAACGGCTCGGCTGGGACATGCACATCCACCAGCTGCGCCACTACTCGGCTACGGAACTGATCGCGGCCGGCGTCGACATCCGCACGGTGGCCGGCCGGCTCGGGCACGGCGGCGGCGGGACGACGACCCTGCGCGTCTATAGCGCCTGGGTTGCTGAGGCAGACCAGCGCGCCGCGAGTTCGTTGGCGGCCCGGATGCCCGTGCTTCCCGTTGCGGCGTCGAACGGAGACGGCACGCCGGCACTCCCCGCTGCCACGATCGACGTGCCGTACAGCGACAGCCCGTACCGACAGATCGCGGCTGACCTGCGCGCCGCCATCCGGTGCGGCGCACTCGCACCAGGAACCGAGTTCCCGACGGTCAGGAGTCTGTCCGCCCGCTACTCGGTCTCCGAGGGCACCGCACACCGCGCGATGTCCCTACTCAGCGAGGCCGGCGAGATCGTGGTGTCGCGTGGTCGACGCGCGGTTGTCGCTGACCGCGAACCTGCCGAGAGCTGAGCAGCATCCCCGGCCGAGGAGGAACTCCCCGTGAGTCACCGCTACGAGTGGACCGACGCCAATGCCGATGTCCGGCTCGTGCCCGGAGGCGGGGTGGTTGGCCAGGATTCGGTTGAGGCGGGCGCATACGCGTTGATCCTCGGCGACCCGAACGGTACGGCGCTGGTCGTGACCGGTACGGATGGTGAGCTGCGCATGTGGGCAGACTCGGTGCCCAACGCCGTTCGGATGATCCCACGGCCGCCCACTTGAGCCAGGTACCTCCGGTCGCCGACTGCTCGATCGGGCGCGTCAGAGTCACGATCACGGCAGGCTGCGTGCCCAGACTGCACGATGCCGGGCGACGCCGTAGACCGCGTCTACCTCGTGCGGGTCGAGCGCGGGCGGCATGGAGGTCAGGGTGTGGGTGAGCTGGCGTGTCATCACCACCGAGACGCCCGGCGCCCAGCTGGTGATCAGAACCCGGCCCCCGACGATGGCGAGGACGGGCCGCATGGTCAGCCGGGCGGCGAGTTCGGGATGTCCGGTGGCGTCGAGCGCGGAGCCGAGCAGGGCGGCGGCGCGCAGAGCTTCGCGGCGTGCCGTGGGGATGTAGTCGGTGGCCCTGCCGTTGACGATCAGCTCGTCGCCGTCGAGGGCGAGCCGGCCGGCCCGGTGGTGCTTCGTGTTGATCGTGACGACTCCGGGCGGGCCGATGAGGACGTGGTCGATGTCGCCGCGGCCCGTGCCGACCGGGACCGAGTGCAGCACCTTCCAGGCGGGCGAGCGGCGGCGGAGTCGGTTCAGCCGTGACGGTGTGGTGAGCGTGGACAGCACAGCGGCGACGGTGATCTCTCCGTCCGCGCCGACCCGCCACGAGTGGTCTGCGCCTACGCCCTCGGTGTGGAGTCGCCTGGCGGCCTCGTAGCTGACCCCGATCCCGGGCGCGTTGCGGGCGAGGTCGTCCGGCCCGTTGAGCCATCCGCTGTCGGCCAGCAGTGCGGCGAGATCGGGTCCTGCGCGGTTGGGTGGCTCGGTCCTGCTCGTCGGCCTGTGCTGCGGCTGCTCGGGCGGCGTTCGCGGGGCGGGGATGACCCGCGCGGTGGTCCCTCGGAGGTCTCGTAGCTCGCGTTCTGCGGCCGCGGCGCGGTCGGCGGCCGTCTCGGGTCGTGCGAGCGTCACCCCGGCATCGGTGAGCATGGTCAGGTCCAGCGTCCACACCCGCGCGGATCGCCGCGTCCACAGCTCGCCGGCCGCCTGCACGTGCCGGGACACCTCGGAGTCGGTCATCCCGGTGACGGCGCGCAGGTGCGCGAGGGCCTGGTCGGCGCGGCCGGTGACGTTGGCCAACCCGAGATGCGTCGACAAATGGCAGTCCGAGCAGAGGCAGATCAGCCGACGCAGCGCCTGCACCCCGGTCCGGTCGTCGTAGGCCCATCGCTCATGCGCTTCGAGCCAGCGCTGCACGGTGCGGTCCTCGCCGGCCCAGCACGCCTCGCACCTCTGACCGGCGCGGCGGGTGATCATGTGGCGGAGCCGTTCCCAGTCCTGCGGGGTGACGCAGGAGCGGACGTTGGTGAACCAGCACCAGCGCGGCACCATGTCGACGAACAGCCCGGCGCCGAACGCGCGGTCCTCCCCCGGCAGCAGATCGGGCACCGGCGGGCGGGCGGCCCACGGGTCGAGGCCCGTTGTAGGTGGCCGCGGGTCGTACCACCGCTTGGCCGCTTGGTCCCAGCGTGCGCCGAGCGCCTTGGCAGCCTCCTTCTCGCTGTAGGGCACGTCCAGGTACACCCGGGTCCCGCTGGTCGTTGGCCGGTATGCGGGTGGCTGCTCGGCCATGGGTGATCCCTCGGTCGCTTGATATCATGAGTTGGTGGTCAGGGTCACATCCGTGCCGGCGGGACGCCACCGGGCTGCGATGGCGCGAAGCGACCGGAGGTCGACGAGCCCGTCGGCGGTCAGGCCGGGGACGACGATCATCTCGCTGTCGGCGACCGTCAGCCGGTACTCCTGGCGCCCGGCGGTTCCGAGCGCGGCGGCCACCTGCACAAGCGCGTCGACGGCCGCTGCGACGGCTGCCTGCCGGGATGGCGCGCGGCCGCGGCTGAGCGGGATGAGGTTCTCGACTCCGGTCGGGAGCGCG